>JAYVZR010000271.1:0-12276 GCA_043783135.1 Ferruginibacter sp.
AATCGCTTGATTCGGTTTTGCAAAAAGTAACCTTAAATTACCTGCACTTTGATTCTTTAAAATTTACTATTTATGATCGTACTAAACCAGGCAGTGACCCGCTGCAGGTATCGAATTTAAATCTAACTATTAACAGGGTATCAGCTACAGAAAAATCTTCAACAAATAACCGGGTGCTATTTGCCGATCGTATTTTGCTGGAGGTTTTTAACCAGGATATACAATTTAAAGATGGGTTTCAGGGCATAAAATTTAAACGACTCCGGCTGAGCACTGGTAGTAAAACATTAAAATTAGATAGTTGCAATTTGTATAGCAGAAAAACAGATTCAACTTACGGCGCCTTAAATATTTCTTTTGAGTCAATTAATATTTCAAATATTGACTTTAACAAACTGACCCAAAATAATCTTCTCAAGGTAGATTCTGCAGTATGTATAAACCCACACATAATGCTGCAAATTGCCATAAAAGATAAAAAAGCAAAAACTGGGCTAATTAAAAAAATGCGAGCGGATAAAGATTCTGTAGAATTAATTTTCAAAAAATTATTGGGTAATGTTGATATAGGCTATTTGGCTTTAATAAATGCAAGCATCAATATAGAATCAAAAAAAGAAGGTAAAATATCGTCTTATGCTGCTGATAAAATTGATTTTGACATTAAAGGACTGGTTGTTATAGACGATCCGGCTATACCATTACATTTAAGCCAGTTAGACCTGGATATTAGAAACTATACTTCTTATAAACTGGATAGTTTGACTACAATTAAATTTGACAGTATAAAACTAATTGATACCAAAATAAAGCTTTCAAATTTTTCTTTAAGTACAGCTAAAGATAACAGGCAGCTTATTAATAGTACAATAAAAACCAGGTCTTTTGAACTTTCTGGTATAAACTGGCAACAGCTTATTTATGAACAAAAGTTGTCAGCAGGTACTGCATCATTGGTAAATCCTGAAGTAAATATTATTTTACCAAATAAAAAATTAAAGGGCACAAATGAAGTAAAAACTAAACCTTCATTAATACATGCTGCTATAAAGGAAAAGCTTCAACTGAATAAGTTTTTTATTGTTGATGGCATGGTAAATATTAAAACCGGCAATGGAATAATTTTAAATGCAGCTCATTGTTTTGCAGATATAAAAGTTAACCAGTTTTTAAAAGCAAAGTCTTTACAGGAAAGTATAGATGCTGTAAGTAATTTATCTTTTTCCAGTTCTTCATTCATTAACCCCGGTATGAAGTTTCTCGCTAAAGAAGGCAGCTATTCAAGTGTAAATAAATCTTTAAAACTTAAGGAAGTAAAACAAACAAAAAATGATAATAGCATTGCGATAGACTTTAAAAACCTGGAAGCAAACGGGATTAATGTTGGTGAAGGAAACAATTTTTCTGTTTCAAACTTATCCTGGGGCAATGCAAATATTATAGTAAACAAAAATCAGAACGATAAACAAAAATCAGTTACAGATACCACTTTTAAGTATAAGGTTATTGTCAGCAATACTTCTGGAGGCCCAGCCCACATTAGTTTTAATAGCCCAAATATATCTGCCTCAACTCAAATGAATAAGCTTTCTGTTGGTGAAATCATTTTACAGACTGGCGAAAAACCAATCATTAACGCATTTCAAATAGATGGACAATCTATCCTGGTAAATCAAAATAAAACGGAGATTGCCTTAGGGGGGTTTAATATTGGCGACAAAAATACTTCTATAATTAAAAACATTACCCTCCGCTTACCAGCTAATGAAAAAACATTAAAAATATTTTTGCCGGAACTGATATTGTCTACAGATATCAACAAAGGCATCAACGGGTTAATAACAGCCGACTTAATTGAATTGAATAAACCGGTTATTTCTTTTGAATCAAATAAAGGTGTATTTATTGATAAGCCTGCGGAAGCAAAGCATAAATTACCATTGATACAAATTGGAACAGTAAAAATAAATGAGCCATCAATTGCAAATCTGCCGGATAATTTGGCCAATAAAATGCAACTGGCAACAGGGGTTTCTATGTTTACAATGAAGGGCATTAATTCTGATGGTGAAGCAATAAGGGTTGATTCTGTAATGGCAGGTTTAAAAAAACCACGTTTTAGCAATAGTAAATTAAGCCTTGTTCCCACAGGAAAAGAACTTATTCAGCTTGGAGTAACGGATTTTACATTTAGCCCATGGGCAGATAGCATTAATGAAAAATGGTCTTTTACAGTTAATACTTTACACAGCTCTGATTTTTTAATAAATATAAAAAAGTCAGATACTATAAAACAGGTTATTACTTTAAAAAGTTTAAACCTACAAAAAATAGCAATTGGATCAATAAGTATAAAAAATTATAAAGATTTAATAAACAACAACCGTAATCTTTTACTTACAAATGGAGATGTTGTTATTGATAATGGCAAAACAACAATTGAAGTAAATAATTTGCAGGTTGACCGGGGTAAAAATAGATTATCACTTGATAGTTTTTCTTTGTCTCCTGTTATAGACAGGGATAGTTTTATGAAGACAAAACCTTTTCAGGCAACGTACACCAAACTAAAAACCGGCAATATTTTAGTAAGCGATATTAATTTTGATCAACTGGTAAACGATACAGCTTTTGTTGCAAAAAAAGTAAACCTGACAGGGGGCAGTTTCGATTTATATAGTGATAAACGGCTTCCTTTTAACCATGTTGAAAAACCAATGTTAACCGGGCTTCTTCAAAAGATAAAATTAAAAATGGCAATAGATTCCCTGGTGTTTAGAAATACGCAGATGCTATATGAAGAAATGAATGAAAGGACTCCTTTTTTAAGTAAAGTTACCTTTAAGGAAATGAGGGGTAATGTAGCAGGAGTTAGAAACTTTAATTATTCCCCAACTGACAGTTTGCGGTTTACAGTGGCCACAAGAATTATGGATTCTGCAAGGATTAAAGTAAAATATACACAATCTTATACTGACAGCCTTTCTGCATTTATACTTCAGTTGAATATAAGGCCATTTAATTTACCCGACCTAAATCCTATGCTTGTACCACTTCTTTCAGCAAGGGTAAACTCAGGATATTTAGATACGCTGAGTATGATTGCGACTGGCAGAAAATATATTGCATTGGGGAAAATGAAAATGTATTATCACGGTCTTGATTTCCAGTACCTTGATAAAGGAAGTGAAATTAAAAAGACCTTTAAAACAAAAGTGGTCAGTTTTTTGGGGAACCTGTTAACGCATAAAAATAATTCAAGTGAAACCGGTAAAATTTATACCGAAAGAAATCCCGAAAAAGGGTTTGCAAATTATTGGATAAGAATATTATTAAGTGGTATACTTACCAATACAGGTATAAGGTCAAATAAAAAGCAGGAAAAAAAATATCACGAAGGGGTGAAGAAATTTGATGTACCACCTATTACAGAAATTTCAATAGAAGACTAATATAACTTACCAGGGCAATAAGTTTAGAAACAAATACTTTTTAAGATATTAGTATGAAATTTTTTTCATTTATTTTTTCACTATTACTTTTTTTAATAAATCCTGCATTTGCACAGAAAGATTTACCCACACGGGTAATAAATGAAACCCCTTTTATATTAGGAATTGTTGATACAATCAAATCTGCTGAATTGGCTGAAAACAGGGTATTAAATATTTATTTACCTGAAGGATATTCCCCTGATTTTGCCATTGCTTACCCGGTTGTTTATCTTTTAGATGGTTCGGCCAATGAAGATTTCATTCATATTGCCGGCCTTGTTCAATTTCTTACAATGATAAAAGCCATGCCTGCATCAATAGTTGTTGGTATTGCCAATATTGACAGAAGAAGGGACTTTACATTTCCTACGGATATTGCAGAAGACAAAAAAAATTATCCCTCAACAGGAAGCTCATCTAAGTTTATTGCGTTTATAGAAAAAGAACTTCAACCCTTTGTTGAAAGAAAATATAAAACCAATGATTCCAAAACAATTATTGGCCAATCATTAGGCGGATTATTGGCTACAGAAATATTATTAAAAGAACCAGGCCTGTTTAATAATTATATCATCGTAAGCCCCAGTTTATGGTGGAACAACGAATCACTTTTAAAAGAAGCGCCTGAATTATTGAAAAAGCAAACCGGCAATGCTGTTAAAGTATATGTTTCTGTTGGTGCCGAAGGAAAGCAAATGGAAGATGATGCAAAAAAACTGGCTGAAATTCTTGAAACATTTTGCAAAAAGAATACAAGTATTAGTTTTCTTTCTTTGCCAAATGAAAGCCATCTTACCATTTTACACAATAGCGTATATAAAGGGTTTGAAATTTTATATCCTAAAAAAATTACGGAAGTAAAATAAATGAAAAAGTAAAAAACGTGGGGTTCAAATTTTCATTTAAAGATTGTATATACCACCCAACTCATAACATAAGCGAGTGTTGTCATATATACCAATTGTATAAGCGGCCATTTCCAGCTTCTTGTTTCTCTTTTTACAACTGCAAGGGTACTCATACATTGCATAGCCAATACATAAAATACCATCAATGATAAACCGGTGGCAAGATTATATACTTTAGTTCCGTCCTGCCTTACGGCAGCATTCATTTTTTGCCGTAATGTACTGCTGTTGTCATCGGCATCTTCACCAACACTATATAATGTAGCCATGGTGCCTACAAATACCTCCCTTGCAGCAAAGGATGTTATTAATGCAATACCAATTTTCCAATCAAATCCTAATGGACGAATGGCTGGCTCAATAGCTTTGCCTAAAGTACCTGCAAAAGAGTTTTGCAATAATGCTGTTTTTCTTTGCCGGTTTAGTTCGGCACTTTGTTGAGGGTTTTGTTGTATCAGCTGCTCATATTTTGTTGTAACCGAGGCCATTTTTTTTGCCGGTCCGTAGGTACTTAATACCCATAATAAAAGGCTGATGACCATTATAACTTTACCTGCTTCAAATACAAATATTTTTGCTTTTTCCACCATGGTAGTCAGGGCATTTTTCCATCTTGGGGCACGGTATACAGGCAGTTCTAAAATAAAAAAACTTTTCTCTTTGATGTTTATAAACAGCTTCATTACGTAAGAAACTATCAATGCCATTACTGTACCTAATAAATACAGTGCCATCATTACCAAACCCTGAACACTCAAAAAACCAAAATATAATTTAGAAGGAATTACCAACGCTATTAAAATTGTATACACCGGCAACCTGGCACTGCAACTCATTAATGGGGTAATCATAATAGTCAGTAACCGTTCTTTCCTGTTTTCTATACTTCTTGCACTCATAATAGCCGGTACAGCACAGGCCAGCCCGCTTATCATCGGCATTACGCTTTTACCATTAAGCCCTACTTTGCGCATAAGCTTATCAGTTAAAAAACTTATTCTTGCCATGTAGCCGGTATCTTCCAGCAAGGTAATAAGTCCGAAGAGAATCATTATCTGTGGTATAAAAACCATTATGCCGCTAAAGCCGGCTAACACACCATTAATCAAAAGGTCGCTCCACCATACATCCGGTAAAATACTGCTCAATAACCCGCTTAATTTTCCAAAAATCCATTCAATGGCATCCATGGGGTACTGCGCAACCCAAAATACACTTTGAAACAGCAGGAATAAAACGGTTAATAAAATAAGATAACCCCATTTTCTATCCAATAAAATATTGTCAAGTTTTTCAGTAAAAATAGCTTTTTTTAAAGGGTCATTTTCAACCACAGTTTGCTGCATGATGTGTTTAATGCGGGTATACCGCTGCATTATTTCTTCTGCCTGTGTGCGGGTAGAATTAAATTTATTTTCTTTTTCTATGGCTTCAATTTTTTCCTGTATGGAAATGCCGAGTTTAAAATGTTTATGGTTTATAAGATAATGCAGGGCGGTATAATCACTAATACCAGGGATTATTTTTTTTATTTCAGCCACCGGTTTTTCAGCGAGGCTAAAATTATTGATGAATTCCCTTGGCACACCAATTTGATTTGCTGCAGTTTGGTCAATTATTTTTTTTAATTGTGGTACACCTTTTCCTTTTCTTGGATACTTACAATTGGTACGCCCAGTTCCCTTTCAAGGCCGGCAATATCTATTTGTGTGCCCTTGCTGCCTGCAAGGTCCATCATGCTAAGCGCCAACACTACTGGTATTTTAAGATCAATAATCTGTGAGCAAAAAAGCAGGTTCCGTTTAAGGTTACTTGCATCCGCTATCAGTAAAACCATATCAGGTTTTATATCTTCATCCTGCTGTAACAAAACTTTATAAGCCACCCATTCGTCAGCCCTCTTGGGATATAAACTATAGGTACCAGGTAAATCAATAAGTGTTGCGGAAAGGTTTTCAGAGATTGCGCATTGCCCCGTTTTTTTATCAACAGTAACACCCGGAAAATTGCCTACTTTTTGGTTTAAGCCGGTTAATACATTGAACAAAGAACTTTTGCCGCTGTTGGGATTACCCACTAATGCTATGTTGATTTTTTTAGCCAAAATAAATTGAGTGCAAATGTAGTGGCTATACGCATGCTATAGTTACGAAATTAGAAAGAAGGTGGAAAGTCGATGGCCAATAGAGCTTATAATTAATATGTTAAGATGCAGATTGAAAGGGTTTTTAAATACAGCTTTTTTCAGTAAAATTTATAAAATCACTAAATTAGTGATGCTGGTTTTGATTTGAGGGTAAAACTGCCTGTAAAGATTAGTTAAAATATCTGCTTTTCCGGGGATTGGTGAATTGACAGGATACTTAACAGTACCACTTCCACTTATTAAATCATTGCCTGAATAGTAGGCTTTTGCCTGATTCCAATAGTATATATTACTGTAAGTATTGCAATAGATGTTTTTTCCAGTGTGTACATCAGTTATTTTTACTTCAAGTTGCCCAAAAGCTGCATAAGATTTAGTGGTATAATCAATAGAAGCATATTTTGTTTGATAAATATATTTATTTCCTAGTCCAGCATTATATGGCACCGATCGGGGACCGGGACCATATCCACTTTCTAAATAGCGTTTGTTCA
The DNA here is from genome assembly GCA_043783135.1 of Ferruginibacter sp. Classification (GTDB taxonomy): domain Bacteria; phylum Bacteroidota; class Bacteroidia; order Chitinophagales; family Chitinophagaceae; genus Ferruginibacter. The sequence goes on from JAYVZR010000271.1 coordinate 7,043, forward strand.
AATCTTGAGAAGCATAATTCAAATCTTGAAGTAAAATATCCACACTATCCATTGTTAGATCCACGACCCAGTCAGGTTTAATACTTTCCTTGTTAGCTTCCTTTAAGGTATAAAATATTATGTGATATTGGTTCTTCAAAGTGGCTGTCAATTCCTGCGATAAATATTGCTGAAATTTTTTATTAGTGATATCTAAACTGTGACTTTCTTTTGTGAGGAAAAATGCACTATCTCTGCCTGTTATCGGGTTTATAACTACATTAATAATTTTTTTATTATTGGCGTTCTCACCTGTCGTTTCTTTTGATGTTTTGCAGGAGGCTAAAATTAAAAGTGTAAAGACAGTAGAATAGAGTATTTTTTTCATAAATGAGGTTTTCGGTAAATGCTTACTACAAGGTAATGTTCTTTTTAAAGAAAAACTAATGCCTTATAAAAACTTTAACGGTAAAACCTATCTGCAATTGTACTATTACCTAATCAAAATATTTACAAAATATATCCTGAAACCTTTATCTCTTTTGCGAATGTTTACAATAATCCGCACAAATCTTCAACCACCCAACCCCTGTATTTTACCAATTATCATTGGAGATTAGTTTTTTTAGATTGCATATAATCTTATGGAATCCTTTGCTGTAAGTGGTTTTAATGAGTTTACCTGTTATAATGCACCACCAGCTACCTAAAAATAAATGGTACTATGTGTTGTATAGTACCATTATATTTATATCTTTGTGACGTAAAGGTTAAAGGCAATAATTTCAGGTGGATAATTCCGGATTAATCACTGGCGAACACCAGCCTCAATAACCCAACAGCAATTGATTTTAAAACATTGAAGCTATGAACATTGATAACACAGCAAGCCAAATGAGGAAAGGAGTTTTGGAATTCTGTATTCTTTCGGTGATAAAACAGGCAGAAGCTTATCCGTCGGATATTATCGACAAGATGAGAACTGCCAACCTGAATATCTTTGAAGGAACACTGTATCCACTTCTTACCCGGTTAAAAAATGCAGAGTTTCTCACTTACCGTTGGGTAGAAAGTAACAGTGGCCCGCCACGTAAATATTTTTCATTAACAGAAAAAGGAGATGCTTTTTATAAAGAACTTGAAGCTACCTGGAACGAACTGGCCAATGCGGTAAAAGCGCTTTCAGATGCGGAACAGGAACACACGAGTAATACCAACTTCAACAATCCGAAATAAAAAGTATAACCATTTCCCGAAAAAACCGGGTTGTTGTGGATACAATCAACTAAAGAACAAGTAATACAATTAACCATGAAACAAGTAATAAATATCAACTTCCACGGACAAGTAGTTCCGATAGAAGTGTCTGCTTTTGACTTGCTTAAACAATATACAGCCAGCCTTAATACTTATTTTGCAAACGAAGAAGGCAAAGAAGAAATCATCAATGATATTGAAAGCCGCATTGCAGAACTTTTTCAGGAAAGACTAAAGAAAGGTGTTACCTGCATTACTGATGATGATGTAAATGCCATTATTAAAAGTATGGGAAGGCCAGAAGAATTTGAAGGAGAGGATAGTACTACTTCTAATCAAAATTCTTCTTCTTCATCTTATGCCAATGCACAACAGGCTCAGCAAAATGCCGGTGCAGCAACAGGGGCCAGGCGCCTCTACAGGGATGAGAATGACAAAATATTAGGTGGTGTTTGTGCAGGCTTAGCCAATTATTTTGGCATTGACATAGTTATTGTGAGAATCATTTTTGTGGTACTCGCCATCTCTTTTGGATTTGGTTTAATACCCTATATTATTCTATGGGTTGCTGTACCAAGCAGTTCTACTAAAGTAATTGGCGGCACCCGTAAAAGAATGTTCAGGGACCCGGATGATAAAAAAGTAGCAGGCGTTTGCAGCGGTATCGGTAATTATTTTGGTATAAGCCCATGGATACCAAGAGTGTTTTTTCTGCTGCCTTTTTTATCTTTTGTTTTCAACTGGGATCACTGGGGGTCTATGGATTTCCCGAATTTTTTCAGATTTGGCTTTAGTCCCGGCGCCTTGATAATTTACATTATTTTATGGCTGGTTATACCCGAAGCCACCAGCACAGCCGAAAAGCTTGAAATGAAAGGAGAAAAAGTTGATTTAAATTCTATTAAGAATTCTGTAGTGGAAGAAATGAAAGGTGTTCAGCAAAGGGCAGAAAAATTAGGTAATGAAGCAAGGGCTTTTGCAGAAGAAAAAGGAAAATCAATGGGTGCAGAAATGAGTACTGTGGCAAGGCGAAGCAGCAGGTCGCTGGGTGATATCATTGTGTTTATAGTTAAAGCATTTGCTTACTTTATTTTGGGATGTTTTGGTTTAGCCTTTGTAATAGCCTTATTTGCTTTTGCCATCATTTCTATAGGGGTTTTCCCAAAAAAAGATTATTTGTTAACTGATGGCTGGCAAAATGTTTTTGCATGGGGCACCTTGATATTTTTTATTGCAATACCTGTAATTGGCATCATTACCTGGGTTATTCGCCGGCTGACAAAAATCAGGACTAACAGTAAAGTTTTGCGTTTCACCTTTTTTGGCTTTTGGTTGATTGGCCTGTTTTGTTTTATATCTATGATTGTTTTAGTTGCCAAAGATTTTAAATCCGCTAACAGCATTAATGAAGAAGAAATAGTGCTAAGTAATCCGGGTTTAAATAAACTGGAAATCACCAATACCTCTTCTTCCAAAAGATATTACCGTAACAATCGGCTAACATTTGAACCTTTTCAAAACCTGGATGATGATACGGTATCTGTAGAAAATGTAAGTGTTAAAATCGTAAAAGCAACCAACGATAGTTTTAGGGTAACCATGATAAAAATGGCCAATGGAAGCAGCAAGCGTGCGGCAGATACATTGGCAAGGCTGATTCAATTTAATGTAACACAAAAAGATTCTTTGCTGCAATTAGATAAAGGTATTGCCATTACAAAAGATAATAAGTTTCGTAACCAGCGTGTAATTATAACCATATACGTGCCGGTTGGCAAGCAGATAAAGGTTGATAATAATGTTGGCTGGGGACATAATATTCATTTTAACGGACCATGGAACAATAACGATTTTGACATTGATATTGAAGATGAAGAAAGAGGCTGGAATGAAAATGTGAATTACATAATGCGGGCAAATGGTTTATATACCTTAAACGGAAAGCCGGCAGATGAATGGAAGAACGGGGATAAAAATAAGTCAAATGATGATGAAGATAAGGAAGATACAGACACAACAAAAGCCAGCAAAAGAGGGGATGGATATCGTTATAATAACAGTGTACAAAAAATAGATTCTTTAAAAGTTGATTTAAAAAAAGTGCAGCAGCAATACAAAGACTCTTTATTAAAAGAAGAAATTGAGATCAAGAAAAAGCAGGAAGAAAATAAAAAGAAATTGGAAAAGCTGAATGTTACTAAAAGTGAAGCTGAAACAACAGGCGATTCAATCTTACAATCTTACAGTCCGGTAGCAAGTATTGGATTAATATAGTTTCAATAGTTGAGTTGAAGTGAAACAAAAACAAGGTCCCGCCGTAATTGGCGGGATTTTGTTTTAATACATTTCATGCGGAAACATATTTCTGCTGCATACACCCCTCCTAATAAATTTATTTTTAAAAAAGGAGTTTAAGTTATTTTTGTGCCTTATACTTTCTACACAACTACTCAAAACATAACAATGAAGAATACGCCTTTTACAGAAAAGCATATTGCACTTGGTGCAAAAATGGCTGAATTTGCTGGATACAATATGCCCATCAGTTACAGTGGCATCAATGATGAACATGCTGCGGTACGCAATAATGCGGGTGTATTTGATGTAAGCCATATGGGGGAGTTTATTTTAAAAGGCGAAAATGCATTGGAACTTATTCAACGGGTCACCAGCAACGACGCAGCAAAATTAACTGCAGGCAAGGCACAATACAGTTGCCTGCCTAATAAAGAAGGTGGTATTGTTGACGACCTGTTGGTATATTGCCTGGAAGAAAACAAAGCTTATATGCTGGTAGTAAATGCAGGAAATATTGATAAGGACTGGGCCTGGATAAACAATCATAACGATAAAGCTGTAGAAATGCACAACATCTCTGACAAGACCTGCCTGCTTGCCATACAAGGGCCTAATGCCAACAAAATTTTACAAACCCTTACTGATACTGATATCCTGAATTTAAAATATTACACTTTTATAAAAGGAACATTTGCAGGTGTAGAAAATGTTTTGATAAGTGCAACAGGTTATACCGGAGCAGGAGGTGTAGAAATTTATTTTGAAAATAAAGGGGATGATGCCAATAAAATATGGGAAGCTATTTTTGCTGCTGGTGCAGCACAGGGCATTAAACCAATTGGGCTGGGTGCAAGGGATACGCTCCGTCTAGAAATGGGATTTTGTTTGTATGGTAACGATATTGACGATGCCACTTCACCCTTAGAAGCAGGCCTGGGGTGGATAACCAAATTCACAAAAGATTTTACTTCTAAAACAATTTTTGAAAAACAAAAAGCAATAGGTGTTACAAAAAAATTAGTAGGTCTTGAAATGCTTGAAAAAGGTATTGCACGTCATGATTATGTAATAAAAAATTTTGCAGGAACACCTATCGGTAAAGTAACTTCAGGCACACAATCCCCATCTTTGGCAAAAGCAATAGGGATGGGGTATGTAGAAACTAAATATGCGGCTATTGACACCGAAATTTACATCAGCATCCGTAATACTTTATTAAAAGCAAAAGTAGTTAAGATGCCTTTTGCATAATTGTAAATAGAATAAAGTAATTCGCTTTAAATAGTAACAACCTGTTATCATTTGATGTAAATGTAAAAGCTTAAAATTATCAGACAATTATAATTAAAAAATGTCGCACATTCATTTAACCACATTTATAAAAGCGCCGGTTGGAAGAATTTTTGACTTAAGCCGAAGCATTGCAATACATAAAATATCTACTGCCGGTACAGACGAAAAAGCCATAGCGGGTGTTACGGGTGGATTGATAGGTAAAGATGAATCTGTGACATGGCAGGCTAAACACTTATTTAAAATAAGGCAGTTTACATCCAAAATAACGGAGATGCAATCGCCGGTTTCATTTGTTGATGAAATGACAAAAGGTGATTTTAAAATTTTCAGGTATGAGCATCATTTTAAAAAAGTTGATAACGGCACTATTATGATTGACCTGGTAAATTTTGAAAGTCCTTTCG
>JAYVZR010000272.1:0-4648 GCA_043783135.1 Ferruginibacter sp.
CAGGTAACTTTTGTCCTGTCCATGCCATAAGTATTATCCGTTTCATCTAACAGGCAGGTTTTATTAAGGGGTTGATAAAAACTTGGCCAACCCGTACCACTTTCAAATTTGGTAGTGCTGCTAAAAAGTTCTAATCCGCAGCAAATGCAGCTATAAATTCCTTTTTCGTGGTTATCCCAATATTTTCCGCTAAAAGCCTGTTCCGTACCTTCTTTTCGGGTAACCTGATATGCTATTGGGGTTAACTGTTCCTTCCATTCCGCATCTGTTTTTACAACAGTAAATTTGGATGCGGCCGCTGTAACATGCCTTTTAGTTTGTGCATTACAGGCTGTAAATAAAAAAGCAATAACTGGTATAAATATTCTTTTCATAATTAAATGTTTAAAATATATACGACTGGTGAAGAATTTTAGTTTTTAACCGGTTAAATGTCTAACATTTCTAACAAAATAAAGTTTAGATTGTAATGTGAGTAATAAAATGATTTTATATGGGACTATGGGACCAAATTGCGCAATACCTGTTTTTAAAGAAAAAAGACCCGGATGCGCCTAAAACTTTTTCTGTAAACTTCATGCATGGCATCAACCGCATTTCGATATTTCTTTTTTTGATAGGGTTAATAATATTGGCATACAAGCTGCTCAGGCATTAAGCAAATATGTATAAATACTTTTCGCTGCATTGGCAGAAGCATTGCCACCCTTACTTAACAATGTTTTTAGTGAGGTATAATCTTGCTGCAATTGTTGCCGCTTGCCTGTATCAAATAGAATTTTATTCAATTCAGTCTTTATATTATCTACAGTAAGTTCATCCTGTATTAATTCTTTTACAATTTCTTTATCCATTATCAAATTGACAAGGCAAATATATTTTATCTTGATTAATCGTTTTGCAATCTGGTAAGAAACAGCGCTGCCCTTGTAGCAAATTACTTCAGGTACATTAAACAAGGCAGTCTCTAAAGTGGCGGTACCGCTGGTAACCAAGGCAGCTTTTGACTGTCTCAATAATTCGTATGTTTTATTTACAACCGATGATACATTTTTATAAGGCGCAAGCAATTCGTTGTAAAAATTTTCATCCAGCCCCGGTGCTTTTGCAACTACAAAATGATAGTCAGGAAAATGACTGGCAACCTGCAACATAATGGGCAATTTTTTTAGTATTTCCTGTTTTCGGCTACCGGGCAAAAGGGCAATGATATTTTTGTTTTGCAGAGAAGGTTCTAACAATTGATCAGCTGTTAAATTATTTAACTGCTTAGATTTAAACTCTTCAATTACCTGCACTAATGGGTGCCCAACATATTCTACTTCATAATTCCATTTTTTATAAAAATCCTTTTCAAAAGGCAAAATCACCAGCATTTTATCTACACATTTTTTTATGCCTTTTACCCTGCTCTCTTTCCATGCCCATACCTGTGGAGAAATATAATAAATCACTTTTATACCCTGCTGCAGTTTGGCCCATTTGGCAATGCGTAAATTAAAACCAGGATAGTCAATTAATATCAGCACATCTGGTTTGTGTGACAGGATATCTTTTTTACAGTAGTCTAAATTTTTAAATATTGTCCTCAGGTTTTTTACAACTTCTATAAAACCCATAAAGGCAAGATCCTTGTAATGCTTTGCCAGGGTGGCTCCTGCAGCTTCCATCTTGTCTCCACCCCAGCAGCGGAAGACTGCTTCAGCATCTAATAACTGTAATTCTTTTATAAGGTTACTGCCATGCAAATCGCCGCTTGCCTCGCCTGCTATAATGTAATACTGCATAGTTTTTAAATTCAGGTGCAAATTAACGGTTAACCATTTAATAAAAAAAAGCCATCCCGGTAATACGGAACAGCTTTCTCCTGTGATTGTTATCCTGCTGTAGAAAACAATTAATTTTCGGGTACTGATTGAAAAATTATTTTGATTGATGTTGTAATCCGCCCTTATCTTTTCTCATGGCTTTTACTTTATCCCTTTGCTCTTCAGATAATATACTATTCATATTAATGGCGGCCTCTTTATGCAGTTCTTTTACCTGATCTTTTTTTTGACTTTCAGTTAACTGATCATTACTGCTAATCGATTCCTTCTTCTCTTTAGTGGCCTGGTGTATTTCCTTAAACTTTTGCCGCTGTTCTTTACTTAAATTTAATGAAAGGATCATTTGCCTTTTAGTTTCTTTCTTCGACTTCCCATTTTCACTATTTGCTATTTCGCCCGGCATTGCCATTTCTGTCGAATCTTTTTTTGCAGTCATATTCCTTTGCACCTGAGCAAAACTTCCAAGGGCTATCATACTCATCAATAAAGCAATACTCCATTTTTTCATTTTTATCTGTTTATTTAAGATAGATGGAATATGAGAGCCAAAGTTTAATGAATCTAAAGTATTGGGCAAAAAAAACCCGGTCACCAATGTGATCCGGGTCATTTACGATTGCTTGCCAGCTATTTTATTAAATCAATCGTGCATAAAGCATAATGATTTAAAGATTAATTATCTTAAAAACAACATTTCCCTGTATTTAGGTAATGTCCAGTAAGCATCATCTACCAATAACTCTAATTTATCTACATGGTAGCGGATTTCGTCAAAATGTTTGCCTTTGATATCATCACAATAAGCAATTGCTTTTTCTCTTGTATCAGCAATTACATTTGCTTTTTTTCTCGCCTCAATCATATCCCTTACATTGGTACTCATTGCGTTAATATGATTGCTTATTTCTTCCAAAATACTTAATTGATTAGAGGAAGCCGATGCAGGTAGACCAGCAGTTTTTAAACCATTGATATTCTCGATCAATATATTCTGGTATTTTACCGCTGATGGCAAAATAACTGAAGTTGCCAGTTCACCCATTGTTCTTGCTTCAATCTGTACTTTTTTAATGTACGCTTCCAGCATTATTTCATGACGGGCTTCAAGTTCAGCATGAGTATAAATATCATTTGATTCAAACAGATCTTTAGATAGCTTACTCAAATATGCATCCAACGCTAAAGGAGTGGTTTTTACATTTGGCAACCCTCTTCTTTCGGCTTCTTTAGCCCATTCTTCGCTATAACCATCACCTTCAAATAATACTGATTTGCTTTCTACAATATATTTTTGAATAACATGCATTATTGCAATTTCTTTTTTATCACCGCCTTCAATAGCTGCGTCTACATCTTTTTTAAATTGCTTTAACGTTTGTGCAACAATAGTATTTAGTACCGTCATATTGATAGCACAATTTGCAGCAGAACCTACAGCACGAAACTCAAATTTATTACCGGTAAACGCAAATGGAGAAGTACGGTTTCTATCCGTATTATCCAGCATCAGTTCCGGAATAGTTTTATGAATATCAAGTTTCAGCATGGCTTCATCCTGTTCGTCAAACTTTCCACCCACACGGGTTTCAACCTGGTTCAATACTTCAGAAAGGTATTTACCAATAAATATAGAAATGATTGCCGGAGGAGCTTCGTTGGCACCCAAACGGTGATCGTTACCTGCACTTGCAATAGATGCTCTTAATAATGCTGAATAATCATGAACAGCTTTGATGGTATTAACAAAGAAAGTTAAAAACATCAGGTTTGTCTTAGGCGTTTTACCTGGTGCTAATAAGTTTACTCCGGTATCTGTTGCAATACTCCAGTTATTATGTTTACCGCTGCCATTGATACCTGCAAATGGTTTTTCATGTAACAACACTATCAACCCGTGGCGCTTGGCCACCCTGGTCATTACATCCATTAATAAAGTATTGTGGTCAACAGCCAGGTTTGCTTCTTCATAAATTGGCGCACATTCAAATTGAGAAGGTGCTACTTCATTATGACGGGTGCGTAAAGGAATTCCAAGCTTGTAAGCCTCCTGCTCATAATCTCTCATAAAAGCATAAATCCGCTCTGGAATGGCACCAAAATAGTGGTCTTCCAATTGTTGCCCTTTTGCAGGTGCATGTCCAAAAACGGTACGCCCCGTCATTACTAAATCCGGACGGGCATTTACCATACCTGCATCAATTACAAAATATTCCTGCTCCCAGCCAAGGGTGGCAGTTACTTTAGTTACATTCTTATCAAAATATTGACAAACATCTACTGCTGCTTTATCTAATGCTACCAACGCTTTTAACAAAGGTGTTTTGGCATCCAGCGATTCGCCGGTATAGCTAACGAAAATAGTAGGTATGCACAATGTTTTACCATTACCAATTTCCATAATAAATGGCGGAGAAGAAGGATCCCATGCAGTATATCCACGAGCCTCAAAAGTTGCCCTTAAGCCACCTGATGGAAAAGAAGAAGCATCAGGTTCCTGTTGTATTAAGGCCGCACCTTCAAATTCTTCAATTGGTGTGCCATCGCCTTTTAATGTAAAAAATGAATCGTGTTTCTCTGCAGATAAATCTGTTAAGGGTTGAAACCAATGTGTATAATGTGTAACGCCTTTGGTCTCTGCCCATGCCCTAAGGCCATTAGCAATTTGACCACCCATTACACGATCAATTTTTTTACCACTTTTGACAGAAGCTATTAAACTTTTATACGCTTCATCACTCAAAAACTGACGTGCCGTTTTGTAAGTGAATACATTTTCGCCGAAAATTCCGGTAATTTTTGTAGAGGCTTTTACAATTACA
>JAYVZR010000273.1:0-4647 GCA_043783135.1 Ferruginibacter sp.
TGGGTCTGTTTACATTTAATGCTACTGCATAAATATTTTAGCCAATTGATGTGCCACCCTTTCTCCGTCCATGGCAGCACTAACAATACCACCTGCATAGCCAGCACCTTCTGCACACGGATACAAATTAGTAAGCTGCGGGTGTGTTAATGTTTCAGCATCCCTTGGTATACGAACAGGAGATGATGTACGGCTTTCTGTTGCTACTACAATGGCGTCATTGGTAAAATACCCCTTCATTTTTTTTCCAAATGCTATAAATCCTTTTGCGATGGCATCATAAATAAAACCGGGTAATACTTCATTTAATGTCACTGCCTTAACACCAGGCCGGTAGCTGCATTCAGGCAAATCAGCAGACAATTTCCCTTTTGAAAAATCAACCATCCTTTGTGCCGGGGCTACAAATTTTCCTCCACCGGCAGCAAAAGATTTTTCTTCAACATATTGTTGAAATTGTAACATGGCAAGTTCTCCCGTAGTATTAGTTATTTTTTTTTGTACAATATCACTCATTTCAACCTGTACCACCATACCGCTGTTGGCATAAGGGTTATTTCTTTTGGACGGGCTCCATCCATTTACTACTAGTTGGCCAGGGCTGGTTGCTGCAGGAGCTATAATGCCACCGGGACACATGCAAAAGGAAAATACACCACGGCCATTTACCTGTTGCACCAAACTATAAGATGCTGCGGGTAAAAATTCACCTCTTGCAGAACAATGATATTGTACACTATCAATTAAGCTTTGTGGATGCTCCACCCTTACTCCTAAAGCAAAGGGTTTTGCTTCTATCAATATTTTTTTATGATGCAATAATTCATAAATATCGCTGGCAGAATGCCCGGTTGCCAATATAAAGGCGTCTCCTTCAAATGTATTGCCATCAGCCGTTTTAAGGGATTTTATTTTTTCATTATTGATTATAAAATCAATTACTTTTTTTTCAAATAAAAAATCGCCGCCACAGTCTTCAATTTTTTTTCGCATGGCAGTAATGATTGTTGGTAATTTATTGGTGCCAATATGTGGATGAGCATCGTACAATATTTTTTCATCTGCGCCAAAATATACAAACAGCTGCAGTATCCTGTTAATATCCCCTCTCTTATTACTTCGGGTATATAGTTTTCCGTCACTGTATGTACCGGCACCGCCTTCGCCAAAACAGTAATTGCTATCAGGGTTTACAATACCTTCTTTATTCATTATAGCAAGATCCCTTCTTCTTGCACGCACATCTTTACCTCTTTCAAGTAATATGGGTTTAATGCCCAGTTCAATTAATTGCAATGCAGCAAATAAACCTGCCGGACCGGCACCAATGATGACCACTTTTTTGGCGGATTGCCGTACATCTTTAAAATTAAAAGACTGGATTTTTCTTTTATAAAAAGGTTCGTCGATAAATGCTATAACAGTAAGATTAACCCAAATTATTTTTCCCCTTGCATCAATAGATTTTTTATCAATGTAAAAACCATTAACAGTACTTATTTTTTTACCCGTAGTTTTTGCTATTAATGATTTTATTGCTGAGTCGTCAGCGGCCTCGGCAGGTAGTAATTTGAGTGAAATTTTTTGTTGCATAAGCCCAAACCCCACTGGGGCTTTTAAAGAATAGGATATAAAGTTTTTTAAATGATATAAAAATTGCCCAAGGGTATTTAATTTCTACTTTTGGGGTGCAAGGGTTCTTTAAAAAGGCAAATCATCAATTGCTTCGGGGGAAGTAGCAGAAAATGTATCTAAAGGCTCCATATATTCGTTGTCTGTACCAGCTTTATCTGTTGCGGCCTGTAAAACCTGCTCAATGCGCCAGGCATCTAAATTAGTAATATAATTTACTTTGCCATCTTTTTCCCATTTACTTCCTTTAATATTAAACGATACTTTTATTTCGTCCCCGATATTTACTTTATCAATAATAGAAGTCTTATCTTGTACAGATTGAAACTTTACATAGTTGGTAATAGTCCTTCCACCGATATCATCAGTTTTTTCAACTGCAAACTCTCTTGTTTTAAAAGTTTCTGTGCGTTGTACTGTATCGTATTTGGCTACTAATTTGCCTGTTAATTCGTAACTCATATTGTTATTTTTATATTGTAAAAGTAAACTTATTTAGCAATAAAAAATCTTGCAAATTCTTTTCTTTTTGGGTAATAAAAAATGTCTACCTTTCTGTGTTTAAAATACTTTTTTGCCCATATAGCAATGCAGGCAAAATTTCGACAAAACCTTAAAAAAATTTAATTAATTTATTGGGTGATATTATCGCAAGTATTAAAATTAGATTTGAGATTATTTACCTGATTTAGCTAAATAATTTGATCAAATAATAATAATAACATGGTAGTGGTAAACATAAAAGCAGGGATATTACTTACAAAAAAGAGATTATAATTGAATGGGGGGAACACAAATGAAACGAATGACCTGACAATTACCAGCTAAAGATAAAATATTTATAAAAGTATTGTAGCTGCCGGGCATATTTTTTTAGCGTTACTATTTTAATAAAAAAATAAATTTAAAAGACATTTTTTTATTTGTAATGCATGCTGGTAGAGGATTGTAACAGAAAGATGATATATTATATTTTTGAAATTTTTAAATATAGATTTAGTAAAAACCCATACTGTGGTTATACTGGGAAAAACAAGTGAATAAAAAATTTTTTTTTCAACAAATTATTTTGATATTCGCTCTCCCCAACAAATTATAAGTTCCCGATTGCTATAAACAGATGGTTCTGAAATATTTTGACTGTGGATAATTTTATTAATACGTAAATTGCTTATTGAATAATGGATAAAGTTTTTGATAAAGTGTGGTCCAATTGCTTAGAGATAATCAAAGACATTGTAGAATGGCAGCATTTTAAAACATGGTTCGAACCGATTAAACCAGTAGCTTTAAAAGAGAAGGTGTTAACCATACAGGTGCCAAGCCAATTCTTTTTTGAATATCTGGAAGAGCATTATATAAGTTTACTGGCAAAAACATTAAAGAGAGAACTGGGTAAAGATGCCCGGTTGGAATACAGGATAATGGTAGACAGCGGCAACAGTAAAAATAAACCGCTGACGATGGATGTACCTGGTCATGGTTTTAAATCATATTCAAACAACGAAATGGATTTTCCTTTAGTCATAAATAATCCTGTCAAAAATCCATTTGTGATTCCTGGCCTTAAAAAAATGCAGATAGACCCGCAGTTAAATCATGCGTATACATTTGACAGTTTTATTGAAGGCGATTGTAACAGGGTTGCAAGGCGTGCCGGTAAAACAGTGGCAGAAAAACCTGGTACTACTTCCTTTAACCCATTGGTAATTTACGGCGGTGTTGGTTTAGGTAAAACACATCTTGCACAGGCAATAGGTAACGAGGTAAAACGCATACATAATAATAAAGTAGTTTTATATGTAAGCTCCGAAAAATTCATCAATCAGTTTATTGATCATGGCCGTAATGGCGCCATCAATGATTTTATACATTTTTACCAGTTGATAGATGTATTAATTATAGATGATGTGCAATTTTTTAACCGTGCCGAAAAATCTCAGGATGCCTTTTTCTCTATATTTAATCACCTGCACCAAAGTGGCAAACAGTTAATATTAACCAGCGATAAACCCCCTAAAGACCTGGAAGGGGTACAGGAACGCTTATTAAGCCGATTTAGATGGGGGTTAAGTGCTGATCTTCAGGTACCTGACTATGATACAAAAATTGATATTTTAGAGAAAAAAATGAAGAATGACGGCTTGGAAATGCCCAAGGAAGTGGTGAAATATATTGCTTATAATATCAATAGCAATATACGGGAACTGGAAGGGGCTTTAATATCATTGTTGGCACAATCTTCGCTTAATAAAAGGGAAATTGATCTTGAATTGGCAAAGAAAGTATTACGAAATTTTGTAAAATCTTCCAGCAAGGAAATAACTATTGACGCCATTCAAAAAATGGTGTGCGAATACTATGATGTCCCATATGACAAGTTGTTACAAAAAACACGTAAACGGGAAATTGTACAGGCCCGACAGATAACTATGTTTTTAGCAAAGGCTTTTACTAAAAATTCATTAAAAACAATCGGGGAACATTTTGGCGGCAGAGATCATACAACAGTAATACATAGCTGCCAGACTGTAAAGGATTTAATGGATACTGATACCATGTTTAAAGAAAGTGTAATAGAACTACAGCAAAAAGTTCAATTGGCCGCCATGTAAAAAATGTATATAAAATAATAGTTATCCAAATTCTTTATTGAATTTGGATTTTTTTTTGCGATTTTTTTGGTTTCAAATAATCATTGCTTTAGGTTTTCTGTTTATTTAATTTTTGGGGAAACAGGTTTAAAAAAACTTCAACATATTTTCAATTAGTTTTGGGTATTACGATGTTGAAGTGTATTTTTGCAACCCCTTATAAAAGTTAAGGTCAGGTAGGAGAGATGCCTGAGTGGCCGAAAGGAACGGTTTGCTAAATCGTCGTACGGGTTAAACTGTACCCAGGGTTCGAATCCCTGTCTCTCCGCAGATTTTTATAATAATTGAAACACCGGTTAAGAACTTATTAAGTTCGGGATGTAGCGTAGCCCGGTTATCGCGCCTGGTTTGGGACCAGGAG
>JAYVZR010000274.1:0-12240 GCA_043783135.1 Ferruginibacter sp.
CCTCCAGATATATCCATGTTTTCACGCTGCACTGCATTAGTGATATCATCGAAAGTTACTCCAGAAGTTTGCATACGGTAATTATCAACATTTATCTGAAACTCTCTTTCGGGAGCACCAACAATGTCAATACGGTTTATTTGAGAAAGATCTTCTAATCTGTCCTTGAGGTTATCTGCAAATTTTTTCAAATGCGCCATATCATAATCGCCACTGATGTTTACATACATGATTGGCTGATCACTTAGGTTTACATCCATTGCCGTTGGTACTTGTGTAAGGTCAGTTGGTAAATCCTGCTTGGCTTTATCTATAGCGTCTTTAACTTTTTGGAGGGCCACCTCTGTTTTTACTTTTGTATCAAATTCAACAGTGATCGCAGAGTAATCCTGTTGCGATGTGCTTGTGAATTTTGTAATCTTTGCACCAATGATTCCCTTTATTTGTTTTTCAATTGGCCTTGTAACAAGGTTTTCAATATCTTTTGGCGAGTTGCCCACATAAATGGTTTGTACATAAATGGTGGGTATCACAATATCCGGAAACTGTTCTTTCGGAAGTGTTACAAATTGAAAAATACCGGCGAGTGAAACAAATAATATTACCAGGTAAATAGAGGTTTTGTTGGTAATACTCCAGGAAGTAGGTTTAAATTCTTTAAATTTTTCTTTTATATTTTTTATTGTACTCATACAATTAGTTTTATCTGCACGTTTCTCTGCCGTAACATCGTGTTGCAGAAATAATATTTTTATGTGTTGTCATTAATAAATTCTTTTAAAGAATAAAGGGCTATTTTGTCGTTAGTATTTGCCCATCGTACAGACCGGTAAAGCCTTCTGTAATCAGTGTATCTCCCACTTTTAAGCCTGATTTTATTTCTAATAAATCTCCGCTTAATAAGCCAATATTCACACTACGTTTGCGGGCAACCATTTTGCCATTTTCTGTACTTGCTACCAATACAAATTTTCCCTTTTCATCATTCTGTAAAGTATTTAAAGGAATAGCGATAGCGCCGGGGGACGTATAGTCCTTTATTTTTAACAATGCAATTTGGTTAGGTTTTAATGAAGCGTCAGAAGGTAACTTCGCTTCTACTACAAAACCCCTGTTAATGATGTCAATTGAAGCACCTACAAAACTTACTTTTGTATCGATTGTCTTTTTTAGGTCAGGCAAAAAAACAACTACATCAGTTCCTGTACTTACTTTACCTAAATAATTTTCGGGAATATTACTTACAACTTTTAATAAATTATTACTTACAATTTTTATTACACCAGATCCTGCCCCGCCAAAAATCTCACCTAGCTTAACAGTAACTATATCTGCAACGCCGCCTACGTCGCTGTATACCAAAGCAGTGTTTGATTGTACCTGCACCGCTTTTACATTTTCTTCGCTGGCTTGTAATTGATTTTCTAATGTAGACACATTATTTTTTGCAGTAATCAATTGCACTTCGGTACCAATACTCTGGTCCCATAAATTTTTCTGGCGATTATATATATCTTTTGCGAAGCTGAGTTGCGTTTTAATACTTTCAAGTCCTTGTCTTGAAGCCACCAGGTTTTGTTGCATTACTGCATCATCCAGCTTTAATAATAACTGCCCCTTTTTTACCATTTGGCCTTGTCTTACATAAAGGGCTTTTACCTGTCCCGGTCCTCCACGGGGCGTAATAAAACTTACATTTTCTGCATCTACACGGCCTTGTAACTCAATATAATGAGTAAAGTCTGTAGCAGCTATACTTTGTACTGAAACCAGTTTTGTTTTTTGTGGACCAGCAGCACTTGTATCTAATTTTGCGATAACTGTTTCCAGGATCGATATCTTTGTATCAATTTTATCTTTATCGCCTTTTAGTTTTTCCAATTCAGCTTTTTTGTCATTCAAATCTGCATTGCCTTCTTTGGTACTATTGCCACATGAAGTTAAAAACACCAAAGCCGTAGCACTTATTACTACATATTTTTTCATGATTGTATTATTAATTAATTTAAACAAGTTGTTAGTTTTTTATTGATGATTTATTTATGTTATTATAATTTCCCCCTTGCTCTTAAAAAGTCAATTTTAGCTATTACTGCATCATACAATGAACCATAGTAATTATTTTGAGCAGTTTTTAATTCTGTTTGTGCTGCATAAATTTCCTGGGTACTTCCAAGGCCCTGGGCGTATTTTTTATTGGTAGTATTAAGTACTTTTTCTGCCAGCTCCATATTATTCCGTTGATTATCCATAGTAATAAGCGAAGCGTTTAATGCTATACTGGCCTGCACTACACTATTATCAATAGAAGCTTTTAATTGTTCAATACTATTATTTGTTTGCTGAAGTTCAAGATTGGCTTTAGAAATTTGCGCTGCTTTTGCAAAGCCGTCAAAAATGGGAACATTGATACTTAATCCTATCAATGAACTGGCGAACCATGGCTGCCCGGCAGGACTTACGCCAAAAAAGCTAAATGAATTACGTTGTGCATTTCTATAATAATTTCCACGCAATGATACAGAAGGCAGGTAGCTCAATTTGTAGCGCCTTATATTAAACTCGTTTATTTGCTTTCCTACTTCTAACACTTGAAAATCTTTTCGATCATCATAATTATAACTTGTATCTAATAAATTTGATTTTAAATCATCATCAGTTAGGGGATCTGTTAGTATTAACGAATCTTTTTGTGGCATATTCATCAAAAACTTAAGACTGGCATTGCCCGCAGCTAAAGTGCTTTGTACTCTTATTTTTTCTGTACGCAGATTGCTTAATTGGACATTTACTTTATCTACATCCAATTTTTCTGCAAAGCCATTCTTATATATTTCTTTGATTTCATGCAGCAATTTTTCAAAGCGTTCTATATTGGCATCAAGCGTTGTTATTTGCTGAGCACCTACTACTAACTGATAATAGATTTTTAAAACATTTACTTTTATAGCTTCTTCTGTAACAGCTGTTTTTTTGGCTGCAAAATCCATTAAGGCGCTTCTTGCCTGTAAGCCTACAAAAACCTGCCCATCAAATAATATCTGTGATATATCTACGCCATATTGCGCACTATACTTGGTTCCAAATTGCGCATTTATAAATCCATAATCGCTTGACGGCGGAGCAACAATTGGGTTGCCATTACCATCTTTTACACCCTCTTGCACCAGTACACCATAAGTAGCCGGGCTAATAAAATTGGGCAGGGCTGTTACACCTATATTCGGAAAATAATTTGCGCCAATTTTACCGTTTACCTGCGGATAGGCAGTTGCTGTAAATTCTCTATTGGTTTGTTGCTGTATCTGAATATCGAGTAAAGAATTTTTTACATCTACAGAATTTTTTAATGCATATTCTACAGCCTGTTTTGCACTTAGGCTATTTACCTGTTGCGCTATAGTACCACTGCTCAATAAAAGCAACGCAGCAACAACTAAGGTTAGTTTGTTCATTTTAAATCTTTCCATCTTTACTTTTATTTATTCTGTGTTGTTGATATTTTAAAATCATTTTATACCCTTTCGGAGATGCTATTCCAAAAAGAAAATGAATGATAAATTCTTCTTCTATCTCTGCCAGGCTATATTTTAATTTTGTGAAAAACTCAGGGTTAAATGGTATCATAATGCTTTCTACCCTAAAATTTGCTATAATATCTATCTTTATTTCTGCACGGTAAAATTCTTCATTTATCCCTCTTATGATATTGTCCTTTATTACGTTGTACAGGTAATCGTTTTTGTATGTATGAAATTTTTGAAAAGCCTTTGGGTAATATTTATGCATGTCAAAAACCAGTGAAGGGTTCATGCTGGAAAACATTTCTACCACCTGGTCCATGGCTAAAAATATTTCGTGTATGGCATTTTTAGAATTTATTTTGTCATGCTCACAAATACTTTCATTCTTTTTGAATTCGCTTTCCACAACTGCATCCACCAGTTCATCTTTATCAGCAAAATACAGGTAAATTGTTTTTTTACTGATGCCCATACTGGTTGCAATATCATCCATACTCACACTGCGTAACCCATATTGCCAGAAAAGCGAATGTGCTTTTTGCTTAATTCTTATACCTGTATCTGCATCTGTCATAACTAAGGACAAAACTACGGAAACTTTTAATGTAACCAAAGTTTCCATCCCTTCTTTTTACCATTCATAACAATTTGATAGGATAAACAAGCGTCAACCAATAAAAGTTCAGATTGGGTTACAAACTTTTAATAGCCTTTAACAGCTTCTTCAATTTACATCTGTGTAAGTGGGCAACGGTATAATAAGTAAATGTAAAATGCCTGTCAATAAAGTATCTTTGATAGTATAAATATTATTTTATGCAACAACCGTTCACTTATAAAAGACTATTACAATATTTTTTGCAGGGCATATTGATTTTAGCACCTATTACTATTACTTTTTGGGCCATTGCTGCGGCCTTTGGTTTTATTGATGGTATTTTGCCCAATCTGATTCATAGCCTTTTACCTGCATTGATGGAAGATGCGCATGGTAATATCAAAAGCATACCTGGGCTGGGTTTTGTGCTTGTTATTTCACTGGTATTGTTGGTAGGATATGTTTCCTCTTCTTTTATATTTACCAAAATTGTGGAAGGCTTTGATAAAGTATTGGAAAAAACGCCGGGTATAAAATTCATTTATTCTACCTTAAAAGATTTTTTTGAAGCCTTTGCAGGTGAGAAAAAAAAATTCACCAGCAATGTATTGGCCAATGTAGATGACAATGATGTTTGGCGTATTGGTTTTATAACAAAGGATGACATGGAAGAATTTGGGTTTAAGGATTATGTAGCTGTATATGTTCCAATGTCTTATTCTGTTGCAGGCAATGTTTATATTATTCCAAAAACAAGGGTAAAACCTATAACCAATATAAGTGCAGCACAAACCATGAAGTTTGCTGTAAGTGGAGGTGTTACAGATGTAATAGAGCCTTTACCTTAGCTAAAGGGGGTAAAGCAATATCACACTATTAGAATGGCCTAATATAATTGCTGTCTATTTTGTAGTAATTTTTAAATCTGCATACATTGAAACGAGCTATATTAATAACAGCCTTTTGTTGTATAACAATTGAATGTTTTTGTTGGGGGTTTTATGCTCATCAAAAAATAAATTATTATGCTGTTTTTTTATTGCCACCTCAAATGCTGGTGCTGTACAAACCCAATATTAGTTTTATTAGTGAACATGCAGTAGATCCGGACAAACGCCGTTACGCAGTGGCGGATGAAGGGCCAAGGCATTACATAGATATTGATCATTATGGTGTATACCCCTACACCAGCTTACCACATAAATGGAAAGATGCAGTAGAAAAATTTGGTGAAGATTCATTAAAGCAATACGGTATTGTTCCATGGCATATTCAAATAATGCTAAACAGGTTAACGGCAGCTTTTAAAGAAAAAGATTTTATTAAGATAATGAAGAACAGTGCCGAAATTGGCCATTATATTGCAGATGCCCATGTACCCCTGCACGCTAACACAAATCATAATGGACAGTACACCAATCAAAAAGGTATTCATGCCTTTTGGGAAAGCCGGGTTCCTGAATTATTAGCTGAAAAGGAATATAATTTTTTTATTGGTAAGGCGTCATATATTGAAAACCCTTTAAATTTTATATGGCTGAGGGTATTGGAAAGCGCCAAAGCAGCAGACTCGGTTTTACAATTTGAAAAGGAACTTACAAGCCAGTTTCCCTCAGATCAAAAATATGCTTTCGAAAACCGCAACGGGGTAGTAATACGACAATACTCTGCTGCATTTACTATTGCATATAATAAAAAACTGAACGGTATGGTTGAAAGAAGGATGCGGCAGTCCATTTTTGCAGTGGCTTCATTTTGGTATATAGCCTGGGTAAATGCGGGCCAGCCAGATCTTAAAAATTTATCAAATAAGCAGTTTTCAGAAGTGGATATAAAAGAGTTTGACAAATTAAATGACACCTGGAAAAACCAGTCGAATATTATTGGCCGGGAGGAAGAATAGCCAATAATAATCCGTAAATTTTTTCCATAAATAACTTTCTTTATAGGTAAAAAAGTTACTTATGTTATTTAACAAAACTTGTTCTTCAAATAAATAGTAATGGCATAATACTTGGTGCTTTTTATACAACTGTAAAACGAAAGCCTATGTATACTACTAATTTTATTTATAAGGCTCCCGTAGCCGTTGTAGAAAGTTTACGAAAATTATTTTCTGTTCTAAATGGTGAAAATATAAATTTTCAACGTGCTGTAAACATTACACATGACCGGCAGTTAAAAAATACTTTACTACAGTTTGTTCAATGCAGTAAACAATATGCCAACGAATTAAAGTGCCAGATTGAAAGCCTTGGAGGAGGAGGAATAGAAATAAATGATGCAATATTACCAGATAATAAAGGGAATGATAATTTGACAATGGGTAATTCGAAAGAGATACTTGAATATTGTTGTAATTGTGAAGTAAGGGTGCTTAGCGCATATAGGGAAATTTTAAATCAATCCTTTATTTTGAAAGACCTTAGAGGGATAATGCGGCATCAGCTTAATGAGATGTTATGCTCGTTTCTTCAATTCAAAATGCTAAAGGGTTCTTTTTAGTAATAACAAAAGTTGATTTTAATTTAAAAGTATAAGGGATGCTGTTATTAATGGCATCCCTTATTTTATTTGCGGTTAAACATTTTGCTCACAACAAGAATAATTAAAGCAATTATTGCAATAACCAATAACATACCTAACCACACACCTGCTTTAAAAATATCGCCTATTGCCTGACAACTGCTTAAGAACAGCATTAATAGTAATAATAGCCAACCCGCTGCAATATTGCTTTTCATGATTTATAGTTTTATTTCTTAGACCTTATTTATTTTGCTTATTCAAGGCTAAATATCAATTGCTCATCTCTATCCATTACCTGTATTTTTCTTATAAAGTCATCATATGCTGCATCATGGTTACTATATACACCATATGCATCAATGCTATATCCAACAAGGCCATCGTTGGCTTGTATCAAATATAGTATAGAAGAATCGGATGGATCAGACTCACCTTCAAAACGAAATGTTTTAATGATAGTTAAATTTTCAGGTATGTATTTATTGCCATTTGCGGTAGTAAAAAATTCTCCATCCATGGTAAATTCATTATCCTGGCGCTTGACACGTAGTTTTTCCAAAACCTGGCTAAGTGTGGTCATTTGAGTTCTTGTCATAAATTATTTTTTAAGAATTAATAAAAAAAATGCTTGCGATTTTAAAAGTTGTACTCATAGAATTTCAACCACATAATGAAATTCATTTGAATGTATTGCCATTCTTTGCATATATTTTCATAGGTAGTATTGCAATTGAAATGCCAGTAGTTTTGAAGATGTTGAAATGTTTCCCTGAGCATTTTATTCTACATTTTGAGAAACGTAGGGCCGCCACATAAAAAAACTCCTGATAAGGAAAGCTTTTTTATAACAATTAATTTGCTGATTGAAATAATGTAATTATTAGTGATTCATTTCTTCAAAGTTTTTTATTTTATTATACAATGTCTTCCTGTCAATTTGCAAAATATCTGCAGCTTTTGTTTTATTAAATTTCACTTGTTTCAATACAGTCATAATTGTTTCATATTCTGCAAAAGCAGCAGCATCTTTAAGCGCAGCAACCACAGGCGGGATATTTTTTTCAGTATTTATAATTGCTGTTGGTACAGTTGGTGCAATAGGGCCACTTACAATTTCCCAAGGCAATACATTTTTGCTTATTAAACCGGCCGCAGTCAACAGGCCTGCCCTTCTTATTACATTTCTAAATTCCCGTAAATTACCTGGCCAATTATATTCCATAAATAATTGCATGGCTTCTTCTTCAAACCCATCTAATTTTTTATTAAGCTCTGCTGCTGTCTGTTCTAAAAAGAATTTAGCAAAGAGTGGAATATCTTCTGTACGGCTTCGCAATGGTGGTAAATGTATAGAAAACTCATTGAACCTGTGGTACAGGTCTTCCCTAAATCTTCCATTGCAATACGCATCTTTTAAATTTTCATTTGAGGCAACAATCAATCGCACATCTGTTGTGGATTCTTTGGTGCCGCCTACCCGTTTAAATTTTCTTTCCTGTATCACTCTTAGCAAAGCCACCTGAACATCCAACGGCAGGTTAGCCACTTCATCTAAAAATAATGTACCGCCATGTGCAGTTTCAAACATGCCGTCTTTATCATTAAGGGCACCAGTGAAAGAGCCTTTTACATGCCCGAATAATTCACTTGCTGCCAACTCTTTTGAAAGTGTACCACAATCCAGTGCAATAAAAGGTTTATTCTTTCTATCACTGCTGGCGTGTATTTCTTTTGCCACCACTTCTTTGCCGGTACCACTTTCGCCGTAAATTATAACACTGTAATTGGTGGGTGCTATTGTTTTTATTTGGTCATATACTTCTTCTATAGCTTTTGACTTCCCTACCAGGAATTGCGAATTATTATCTTTGCCAGCAGCATTGTTTTTTGTGACATATTTATTTGCAACAGAATTAATATTGTTTTGTGAAGTATTGGTGTCTAAAGCCCTGTTTATAAGGTTCAATACTTCATCAGGCACCAATGGCTTGGTAATATAGTCGTAGGCACCCTGTTTTATTACTTCAACCGCCACCTTAATATCTGAATAGCCAGTGATGATAATTACGGCTGTATCATGGTTAATCTGTTTTATTTCTTTCAGCACTTCTGCACCTTCTTTATCACCTAGCCTGAAATCGCAGAGTACCAAGTCAAAATGTTTTTCTTTAAAAGCCGCGATACCTTTATTACCGTTGGTAGCAAAATCTGTATCAAAACCTTTTCTTTGTAAAAATCTGGACAATAACTGGCACATATCTATATCATCATCTATTATCAATATCTTTTTCATAATTTATTTAGAATGTACTTGGTTAACAAATTAAAATTTACACAGGTGTTTAATATACTATTTCTATTACTTATTTGTTTAACAAAAAATAATGCCAAATAATCAACAAAGTATTTAGTTCAATAAAGTAATTGCAAATGTGGTGTTTTAATAAGCCATATTTGCTAAAATGGCTAACTATTTGATGATTATTTATAGAATATACTTTTAAAAAATGGATTACCTAGCCGAAAAGAAAGAGCCCCAAACGGCTTTAATTATTGATGATGAGAGTGATATTTGCTTTTTGCTAAGCAATATATTGCGCAATAATAAATTGAACGTAAAATTTGTAAACTCAATTGGCGAAGGAAAATTGTATCTGGAGAGGGTGAAACCTGAACTGCTTTTTTTAGATAATCACTTGCCAGATGGCTATGGCATTGACTTTATAAGCTATGTAAAGAAAAAATATGCGGATACCAAAATTATAATGGTAACAGCACATGATTCGCCTGAAGATAGAAAAAAGGCTTTACTGCAAGGCGCAGATTTTTTTATTGCAAAACCATTCTCTGCTGCCGAAATAAAAAACGCTATCCAAAAAATATATGCGATAGAATAAGAAAATTGTAGAAAAAATTCTACAGTGGGGAAATTGTTGCACTGTTTTT
This sequence comes from Ferruginibacter sp., assembly GCA_043783135.1. Classification (GTDB taxonomy): domain Bacteria; phylum Bacteroidota; class Bacteroidia; order Chitinophagales; family Chitinophagaceae; genus Ferruginibacter. Next base: position 9,598 of record JAYVZR010000274.1, read on the forward strand.
CACAGTTTCTTTTCGCATTAATATTTTTTCGTTTAATTTTTTATACAGTATTCAGTGCTATATTAAAAATAGTTCCTTTGCCTATTATGCTTGATACATGTACAGTTCCTTTGTGGTTAAAAATGATGTTTTGAGTATTGGCAAGTCCCAATCCGTTGCCATTGGGTTTGTTGGTAAAATAGGGTTCAAACAATTTACTTAATGCAATTTCATCCATGCCGCTTCCATTGTCGGCGATGTTTACAAAACATTTTCCTTTTTCAGTTTTAGTACTTACATGCAAGATACCCTTGCACGGCTCCATAGCTTCTATAGCATTGATGATGATATTTAAAAAAGCAATTTTTATTTTTTCAATATCAACTATAATGTGACAGGTTGCTCCATAGCTTTTTTCAATGGTTACCTGGTGCAACGCAATTCTGTCCTGCGCCATTATAAGTGCTTCATCCAAAATATCATTTACAGAAACATCAGTAAAGTTCAATTCAGAAAATTTGGTTGTGTTTAACAAATCTGAAATAAGATTATTGATCCGGTTACTGTTGCGTTCAATAATATCAAAAAGAGATAATGAGTTTTCATCCATATCGGTAATATCTGTTTTTAACTGACTGGAAGCAAGGTTGATATTGGTTAAGGGGTTTCTTACTTCATGGGCAATGGTTCTTGCAATACGGCCGGTGGCTGCAAATTTTTCCATGCTGCGCATTTGTACCAGCTCTGCATTGGCAGTTTTTAATTGATCAATGCGGTTGCTTAACTGTAGTTGGTATTCTTTAATATTTTGCATGGCCGTTTTGCGGCCTTTATTTTCCCGGGTGTAGGTAACAAATCCAATGGCTACCAGTAACAGGGTCAAAAGCAAAGAGGTAATGGTGATAGTTTTTATGGAAGAAAAACTTAATTTCAGGGCATTGTCCCGCTCAACAAGTACGTGCCTTTCTTCATTTTGCATTATCGATACCGTTCTTCTTATCCTGTCCATTAATTGCTTTGATTTGTACTGTGCTTCAGTTACCTTAAAAATGCTGTCGGAAGAACCATTTTTATAATAGTCAATAGCTTCTTTGAATATGTCAAATCTTTCTTTTGTTAATGCTTTTAATTGTGTAAGCCTGTCTTGTTGTACCAGGTTATCTTTCGTAATAACCACCAGGTATTTTTGTAGGGAGTCGGCTTTTTCCTTACTGTTAACAAATGGGTCAAGAAAACTAATATCCCTTGTTAGCAAATATCCCCTTGCACCGGTTTCTGCATCTTTGATGGTTGAAAGCAACAGTTCCAGGTTAAAGATTACATTAAAAGTATGATCCACCATTGCTGTTCTTTCTTTTAAATTATTATTTGCTGCCAGTGTTACAATATAAGTAATCAGTAATAAAATTATAGAGGCACTGTATCCAATGATAATGCGTTTGTCTGCTTTTACTTTTTCAAAAACTTTTTTCATTTACACGTGGTTTAAAATGCTTGTAGTAATTATATGTCAAAGGCATTTATAAAATAGTATAAAAAACATGCCACAACTTTTGCCCCCCCTTTTCTATGTATGGGAATTAATATCAGCATTGTGGACCCAGTAATAATAATCTAAGCTATTGTATTAATGGCACAAAATTTTTATTAATAAGGTATAAAAACAACATTCAAAATATTTAATTTATATTTTATGATACGTTGGTCAACGGCATTTTTTATTATTGCTGTTATAGCCGCTATCGTTAGCTTTAGTGGTTTTGCTGCCAGTGTAGTATCAATTGCAAAAATATTGTTCTACATTTTTACGGTTTTGTTTTTGTTGTCACTTTTCATTAAGAGAAGTACTTCTTAATGTTGATATACATTTTTTAATTTTTTTAAATATTTTTTACGAATAAAAAAAGTACAATTCTGGGACTTATCGCATTTGCGGTAATATCGGGGCTTTAGAGGCTATTTATTTGTATCAGTTAAAAGAATTAAAATAAGGAAAAATGGGGTGTAAGGCAGAAAATATTTCTGATTTTTTAAAAGCCACTTTTGAGGATGAACTTTAAAAAGCTTACAAAAAATTATCATAGGTTGTAGATGAATTTAGAGAAAAAGCTACAACAAAAATGAATGCGTTAAAAGCAGAAACAAGGCAAATTTATTTGAAGCAAACAGTTTTAATAATTAGTTATGATTTAAGTGATATTGCACTTATAATTATCAGTTTTTGATTTGCATATTAAATTACGTAGTGGACTGAATAATTTAAGTGCATTTTTTTATGTATAGATTTACCTTATTGCTTATTTTAAAAGTAATATGACATAATTTTTTCCATACTGAAACAGAGCATAATTATTTAAAATTTAAAGAGTATTTTACAAGTGTTATAAAGATTTTAGATGAAAGGTTAGCATTTGAGTTTTATTTGAAGTAAAATTATAACTATTGGTTATGTATTGACTTTGTCATCCATAGCGTAGCCATTTTATTTTAATACCTAATTATATTTCCGGAATTAGTTGTGTAAAATCCCTTTCAAAAAGTTACTTTTGCAACTCCTTTTTCATTTTAATAATTATCGTAGTGGTTCATAATTTTAATGCAGGTCCATCTATATTACCAAAAGAAGTTTTTAAACAGGCTTCTGAAGCAGTACTCAATTATAAT
>JAYVZR010000275.1:0-12162 GCA_043783135.1 Ferruginibacter sp.
GCAGGACTTGAAACAGGCAAAAGGTTTTATCATTTATTATTTGAAAGAAAAGATGCAGGTACCAAACTGGTAAAAGAATCTTTTGTACTTGACCCTGATGTGTACCTCATGAAAAATAATAACATGAGCAGTAACCCTGATACAAAAAACTATTTATCACACGATGTATTTACTTATATTTCTTATGCACTAAACCCGGATAGGGATAAGGACACGGCACAATATAAAATAAGTGAAGTGGCTGAAGGGGATACTATTTTTTATTCCAATGGGTTTATGGTGTTAAATAATGTTACTAAAAATCCGGAAAAAAATAAATTTAAAATTGCCTTAACTGGCCCGGCCGTAGTGGCTAATATTACCATTACAGCTAAAGACAGTACTAAATATAATGCCGCTCCCATGATAATGATAGACAGCATGGGCATTAATCAGATAGATGATACAGTGTATGCACAAAATTTATACATAAAATTTGCTGGCATCACTACCAATCAAAAAAAGCTAAAAATAGGAGTAAAGGAATCAGATAAAATGATAGATTTTGTAACTATCAAAGCTTATATTTTTCCTTATATCAATTTAGTTTGGACAGGGCTTGTTGTAATGGCAATTGGCCTTATCATGAGCATGATCCGAAGGGCAAATTTATCTTCCAAAACTGGCGCCATAGTTCTGATACTTGTCGCAGCAGGGTTATTTTATATGTTTTTATTGGCTAATTAGGCCATGAAATTGTTAAGGAACAATTAATTTATTTTAATACCAACAGGTTTTTTAAGCTTGTGGCACATTTCTTTTTTAGCTCCTCCTTAGCTTCGGTCACAATTAATTGTACATCCAGCGTTATATTGTAAATTCACTTTACTAATGAGATTCACGGTTACATATAAAATAGTAGCGCTGCTTTTTATTACAGCTTTTTTCTCAGCAAAAAATGAGCAGGTATTTGCGCAGCAAGTTACAAACGACACTATAGTGTCTGTCGCTGTTATTTATGAGGGAGATACCATTGAAGCAAAAACTTTGCAAGATCTATTGATACGCTCCTGGTATAATGAGGCCCAAATGAGTGCAAAGGCAAAATGGACAAGATTGCGAAACGCTGTGTATGTTACTTACCCTTATGCAAGGCGTGCCGGCCAGGTTATAAATGCTTTAAATGCACAACTTGCCAATATAGCCGATAAGGATGCCAGAGCGAAAATAATTAAGTCGCAGGAGAAGCAATTAAAAAAACAATTTACTGAACCGCTTACTAATTTATCTGTTTACCAGGGAAAGGTTTTAATGAAATTAATCAACCGGGAAACGGGTAACAATTGTTACGAATTGATAAAAGAATATAAGGGTGGTTTTACAGCAGGTTTTTATCAAACATTGGCCTTTTTTGTGGGCAGCAGTTTAAAACAGCCTTACGATAAAAATGGTAATGATAAAGAGATTGAAAAAATTGTGCAGGATGTTGAAAGAATGTATGGATTGAGGAGCTAAACAGAACTTATACATTTTTAGTTATAATTTTTAATATTTAATTTTACCTTATTTTCCTCTTTACACAAATATGAAATTAGATATACTTGCCTTTGGGGCACACCCCGATGATATAGAACTTAACTGTGCCGGCACATTGCTGGCAGAAAAAGCCAATGGCAAAAAAATTGGTGTTATTGACCTTACACAGGGAGAGCTGGGAACAAGAGGCAGTGCTGAAATAAGGAAACAGGAAGCCGCTGCTGCTGCAAAAATTTTACAATTGGATGTCAGGGAAAATCTTGAACTGGTGGACGGCTTTTTTAAAAATGATGAAACTCATCAACGCCAAATAATTAAAGTAATCAGAAAATACCAGCCTGATATTATTTTATGCAATGCTCCGGAAGACCGTCACCCTGATCATGGTAAAGCCGCACAATTAATTGAAGACGCCGTTTTTTTGTCGGGACTGCGCAAAATTATAACTGATGTTGATGGCTTGCCACAGGAAGTTTGGCGGCCAACCTACGTTTTTAATTATGTGCAGGACAGGTACCTGCATCCAAATTTTGTTATAGATATTTCTGCGGTAATGGAACAAAAATTAGCTGCTATCCGTGCCTATACAACTCAATTTGACAGCCCCGATTTAAGCGAACCCCAAACGTATATTTCAACACCCGATTTTTTAGATGGCATTATCTACCGGAGTAAAATGTATGGAAAAATGATAGGTGTAAAATATGCAGAAGGCTTTATCAGCAAAAAAATGATAGGATTTAACAGTTTTGATAGCTTTATTAAGACAAATACCTGACTTTGGGTAAAAACAAATCAACATTTTGAATGTTTATCATTGTAATTTTACAATCTATAATTACATTTTATGGCAACTCCAAAATTTATCAACAATTCAACCAATTTTCACCAGGAATTAAAACAGCGGGTGAACAAGTATTTTGCCGATGTAAAAAAACCATCTACGGGTAATATCAAATTATTTTTAAAGGCCATTTTTTTTCTTGTTGCCTATATTGCTTTGTATGTTCACCTGGTATATTTTACCCCGGCAACATGGGTAGCCATTATTGAATGTGTTTTATTAGGCGGATTTACTGCAGCCATTGGTTTTAACGTAATGCACGATGGCGGCCATGGAAGTTTTAGTAAAAATAAAAGCGTAAACAGGCTTGCTGCTGTTTCTGTAAATTTTTTAGGTGCAAGCAGCATTATGTGGAACCAGAAACACAATATCATTCATCATACTTATACTAATATTGATGGCGTTGATGACGATATTGAAATTAAACCATACCTGAGAATGTGTGCTACGCAGAAATTGTATAAAGTACATCGCTTTCAGCATTATTATGTTTGGTTTTTATATACCTTATTACACATTATCTGGATATTTTTAACTGACTATCAAAAATATTTTAAGAAAAAAATTGGTTCTGTGCCAATTAATAAATTAAGTGTTAACGAACATTTTGCTTTTTGGGGAGCCAAGGTTGGTTATGCCATTTTTTTTATGGTTTTACCAATTTACATGGTAGGTTTTGTGCCATGGCTTGTTGGGTTTTTAATCACCAGCATGGTAACAGGTTTTATTATTAGTATAGTGTTTCAATTGGCGCATACTGTAGAGGAAACAACTTTTCCTTTGCCAGCAGCAGATACAAACAGAATTGAAAATGAATGGGCCATTCACCAGGTGCAGACAACCGCAAATTTTGCAACAAAAAATAAATTAATTTCCTGGCTGGTAGGTGGGTTAAACTTTCAGATTGAGCATCATCGTTTTCCAAAAATTTCACATATCCACTACCCTGCTATCAGCAAAATAATTAAACAAACCTGCATTGATTTTGGTATAAAATATTCTGAGTATCCAAAAATGAGGCATGCTATTGCATCGCATACTTCTTACTTACGTAAAATGGGCAGGCCCGACTAATAAATTTAAAAACTTGTAAAAAGCCTTTGTATTTTTAAGATACAAAGGCTTTTTCTTTATCTTTATTTTATACGTACTTAAAAAACAGAAATAGAAAAAGCAACCTGGCGTGATAGGCACGAAAAATCTTTAACTGTTGGGGACCGTCTTGCAAATTCAGTAGCCAATGGCATGGGTTCCCGGACTTTCATCATTATTCAATCTGCCTTTGTAATAATATGGATGGCACTTAATGTTATTGGGTTTATTCATCACTGGGATGTTTATCCATTCATTCTATTAAACCTTATTTTTTCAACACAGGCAGCTTATGCAGCGCCGATTATAATGATGTCGCAAAACCGGCAAACACAACGGGACAGAATTCAGGCACAGGATGATTACCAAACCAATATTGATGCTAAACTGGAAATAGAAGCAGTACAAATTCATCTTACATTTCTTGAAACAGAAAACTGGATAAGAATATTGCTTTATTGGAGGAAATGAAAAATAAATAATTTAGAAGCTGTTTAAAAATAGAATTCCCGTTTCCTATTTCGAGGTTGGTGGGCACCTCAACCTCGGCAGATCTCCGTGGCCGGTGTAACGAAATATTTCTTCATTCCTTTATCCCTGCCCTCAAAACTCTTCTCTTACATCTTTTAAAAAATCAAAACTTTTTATATTGCATTCATAAAATCCAGTTGAAGAATATTTGTATTGACAAGAGTCAGTAACAAGAAGCCAGTGCGGTGCTAACGGATTCATGTGTATGTAATTTAATTTTTGCGACATCACGTGCCTGCTGTATAAATGTATTGCCAGGAAGTCACTTTGCCAAAATTCATATTTTTTATTGTGTGCATCTACTGCATATTTTGACAATTCATCAGTATCCTTTCGGAGCATCTTCTTAAACTCATGCGCTGTAAATTTTAAAAAAGAAACCGTGCTGTTTCTTTTCAATTTAATTTATTGGTGCGCCAGATAAGGTGTATGTGATTGGGCATTATTACAAAGGCAAATACATCAATCAATGCTCTATCACTGAGTGTACGCAAGGAAACAATAATTATTTTTTTATAAAGGTCACTATATAGGCGCAGGTCTCCGACCTGTTGCCTATCGTTACTAATCCTCAAATTGAGTCAATCATTCTAAAATTATTAAATCCAGCAAACCTTTCCCTTTTGTAAAATAATCTGTTGCACTGCTGTATTTCCAATGCCATGGCTCATTCACAAAACCTGCTGTTACGGGGTTCCAATGAAGGTAGTTTAGCTTTTGGTTAAAAATTAATGCTGAATCCAGCAACACAGGATGGTTTTCATGTTCCCAAAATTTAAAACGAAAATTACTACTGCTTTTTTTCCCTGCTGCCTCAAATATGTTCAGCATATTTTCTTTCCTGCTCTCTTTTGGGTTTTTAATAATGGCATCCAATAATTTCATTGCAGTAAAACTTTTCATATTCTTTAAAACCATTCCAGGATCGTTTACGGATTTAAAAGAACAAATCATGTGCAGATGATTTGTCATGAGCACCCAGGCATGAACCATCAGGCCCTGGTTCAATTGACAAAATCGTATACTATCTAATAAAATTTCTCTATAGATATCCCTTGTAAACACGTCAACCCAATCTACCACTGTGGATGTTGTAAAATAAATACCCTGCTTATCGACAAATTTATATTTTGTACTCATTTCATTTTTTCAATAAACATACAAATTATTTTTTTTGAATGACAGCGTTTCATTAATGGGAGTGTATATCAGGCGTGGCATTAGTAACGATAGGCAACAAGTCGGAGACCTGCGCCTATCGGGGTTAAAAAGCAGAACCAACAAGGCCGAAGATAAATCAATACCTTGGCGGGTTTCTTTTATCTCTTGTAGGTATGCAACTATATCTACAAGTGCAGTTATCACCCTGAAGCCTTCGTAAAACATCGGAAGTTTTAAAAACTTCCGATGTTTTGGTTAGAGATTTTCATTTTAAAACTGGCGAAGTTTTCAGCTCTCCAATAATATGTCTTTAGCAATTGTTTAATATCTGTATCTTACAATTAAACACGTCATTCATGTATTTATATCATCTCGTTTCAAAAATTTGGAAATTTTCTTTCAAACCAAAGTATGAATCTGGAGACATCATTCCATCAAGTAGTCTGTGGCAATTTTCATTGGACGGTTCCTTAAATTTTTTAGGTAAAACCTATGGTGAAGGACATTCGATATTATCATGGCGATTTTCAAATAATAAATTTTATATTGAAGGAAATGTCTATGGATTAATAGAATTTAAGTTTGATGAATTAATGATCAACATTTCAGGTGAAAGTATACTTGATGATAACACTATTATATTATTTAAAGGAGAAATTACAAAACCCTTTGACGATAATTTGTTTTACTCATCTTATAAAACTCTCTTAAAAAACAGAACTTGGCGTCTATCGATATTAGGAGCAATAGGACTTTTTTATTTTCGGTTTGAAGATGATATTTTATATTTATATGACATATTTGGGATGAAATTTTTAAATAATGCGGATAAGGGTTTTCAAGATGAAGATTGGGAAGATGGCCTGAAATGTATCCAATACATATACATTCTGGAAGGGAAGGCAATATCAATTCACGAAAAGCAAACTGTTCTAAAAGTGGGCACTTTGTACTTAAATGATAGCCAGCAAATCAATGGGATTTTAGCACTCCCCTTTCATACAAGAAAACATTTTGTTGAATTAACCCCAATTTCCTACAAGGATGTAGAGAATGATCTAAAAGATATTTGCGATGAACTAAGAATAATTAAATAAAAGTTCGATTCTTAAAATAGCATTTTAGGATAAGACAGAGTATATTTTATTAATACAAAGCATGCAATTTACCCAGCCTTTTTGTTTGTGTCCACGAAGCAAAGAGAAGACACGAACAAGGCAAAGGTGTAGTTTTATCGAATTTGAATAAGCTCAATTTCGAACTTTGTTTTAGATAACTTGATGTCAAAGACTTTTGCATGAGGATATTTTTCTTCTGAAAGTTTTATGATTTTGAATTTTTCAGCTTGCTCCATTTTGCAACCAAGTATAATTTCAACTATTGTATCTTTCCTTAGGATGACTTTTTTTCTCGAATATTCTATTCTTGTTAATCTATATTCGTCTTCGTACTTCCAGGTGCTAGATTTTATTCCAATTAATTTTATTATACTCACAATTTCATCTTCGAATAAACTCAAAAGAGGAAGGTTTTCCTGATATATCATGTGACCAAAACTCGCCCCAGTATCTTCAAATAAAAGGAATTTATTAAACCCCAGACAAAACCCTTTATGGCAATTTGCATAATGAGACCATAGCAAAAAATTATTTCTTTCCTTACATAATGAGACAATACCATAATTGTCATTAATATCCTTTAAAGTGTAGACTTCAAAATCTTCCAAATATTTTTCATTATGAAAGTGTCCCATTTGTTGGTAATAATAACAATGTGCATGTATTTTATCGTCTGTCCAGTCCGGGTATTCCCTTTTTGTTATTTGATAGTATTTAAGAAAAATATTTTCTTCAGTTAATTCCTTTGGATCATATCTGTATGGTACAGTACCATCAAATGGGTCGTTAAATTGATCAATTGATGCAAAATAGACCTCTCCATCCTCTAATAGTGTCCTGTGTTTGGGATTATTCCAATCTCTGTATTTATATAAAACATCAGGGACATCATGAAGAAATTTCGTCATAGAAGATCATTGAAAAATTACCCTACTGACAGTTTGTGAAAAACTCTGTCGTCAAAACAAATATAAACAGAAAGTGAATAGTTAAAACAGCACATGATTTTTTTATCACAAAGTATGCAATTCAATTAAGGAAACAACCACCATCAAACTTATTTTGCCACGCTTGAACGCCAGGCCGCCGAACTGTTGCCCATTGTTACTAATCCCCAAATTGAGTTACTAATTCTAAACTAATTAAATCCAGCAGACCTTTCACTTTTGCAAAATAACCTGTTGCACTGCTGCATCTCAAATGCCATGGCTCATTTAATGAGGCACAAACTAAATGTGTTAAACTTTCTGTACCACCTTTCAATTTAATTGTTTGTTGTTATATAAAACTAAATAATGAATGAGTAATCTGTTTTCTCTATTTTCACATTTGGCAAAAGGAAAATAGTTCAACAAAGCTATAAAAGTACAAGTGGGCGTCCCGATACGCTACGCAATCGGGATTAACAACACAAAGATGTACCACATAGCTGCTGCTTTGCCTGGACAATTTTAAAACAATTCCGGCTGTACATTTTCGCCTGCCTTTTTCTCCCATTCCATTTCCACGCTTTTAGAATATTCTGTAAGCTTGGCCCCTATTGCTTTCCAGCCCATTACTTCTACCATTTTATTTACCTTAAATTTTGCATTACGCACCATTTGGCCACGGCCGGTTTTTACCACCAGCAGGGGTTCTTCGTCAGTAGTAACCATTTCGAGGCGGTTGTCTTTTCCTTCCTTTATAAAAAAAAATTTGGTTTTTAGCGTGGTGGTTTCTATTTTAAAGCGCTTGATATTAAACTGAAATTTTTCATTGTCGAGGTACACGGCGGTTACAATTTTATCTGCAGTAAACTTTTCTATCAGCAATATTTTTTCACTGTCAAAACGCTGTGTCAGTTCCTGGTCGGTTATTTCATAATTGCCATCGTTGTAAATAACCAGTATCCTGTCTTCGGCATCAAACTTGCCCAGGTACTCCCCTTTTTCTTCGGTATTGAGGCGGCCAAATTTATTATCGAACCATAATTTTTTTGCATCCAGGGTAGATTTACCCGCCTCTTTAAACTTAACAGATTTTACAGGGTATTTGGTTACAGTGTTGCCGATGCTGCCACGGCCCTTTATCTCCAGCTCTTCAAAATAAAATTCCAGTTCTTTTATGCGGGCGCTGCAGTTAGGGCTCAGTATTATTTTTACCAGCTCGGCTTCGCCATTTGCATTGGATGAAAAATAATGAACCCTGCTTTTTTCGGATCCTTTTGTAAGATCGTATTCTTTATCCCTCGTAATACCGGTTACATTAAAGCGCTTGGCATAAGTAACACCGGTTTTTCCATCGGCATACATCAGGTTATACGTGGTACGATCATCATTTTTTTGAAACACGGCCACATGAATAATATCCTTGCCGATAAATATTTTATCTGCAACCCTTACCACTTTCATGATACCGCTTTTTGTAAAGGCAATAATATCATCAAGGTCGCTTACCTCAGCAACCAGTTCATCTTTTTTTAAACCCGTACCAATAAAACCATCTGCATAGTTTACATACAGCTTAATGTTGGCAATGGCCACGCTCTTGGCCTGTATGGTATCAAATAATTTCATTTCGGTTTTACGTTCCCTGCCCTTGCCAAATTTTTTCAACAAATTTTCGTAATACGCTACGGCATATTCTGTTAAATGTTCCAGGTCGTACTTAACCTGTTTGATATCTGTTTCCAGGCCCTTTATTTGTTCATTCAGCTCATCAATATCCAGTTTATAAATTCGGCGTACAGGCTTCTCTGTTAGCTTTACAATATCTTCTCTTGTTATATCGCGGCGCAATTGTTTTTTGTAAGGGGTAAAAGCAGTATCAATGGCCTGTAATACTTTGTCCCATGTTTCATGCTTCTTCTCCAGCTCTTTATAAATTTTTTCTTCGAAGAATATTTTTTCAAGTGATGTGTAGTGCCATTTTTCCTGCAGCTCACCCAGCTTGATTTCCAGTTCCCTTTGCAGGAGGCTCTTTGTATTATCTGCGGATATTTTTAAAAGCTCCGTCACGCCCAAAAACTCTGGACGGTCTTTTACAATTACGCAGGCATTGGGCGAAATGCTTACTTCACAATCGGTAAACGCATACAAGGCATCAATGGTAATATCCGGCGAAATACCGGGTGCCAGCTCAATAAGAATTTCTACTTCAGCAGCCGTATGGTCATTTACTTTTTTTATTTTTATCTTTCCCTGGTCGGTTGCTTTTACGATGCTCTCCATAAGTTGCGTGGTGGTAATACCATAAGGCACACTTTTTATGGCGAGTGTTTTTTTATCCACTTCTTCAATAATGGCCCTCACCCTTATTTTGCCGCCGCGTTTACCTTCATTGTAATTGCTGGCATCCATGGTGCCACCAGTTAAAAAATCTGGCAGCAATTCAAACTTTTTGCCTTTTAAATATTTGATGGAAGCATCAATAAGTTCGAAGAAATTGTGTGGTAAAATTTTTGTTGCCAACCCTACTGCAATGCCTTCTGCTCCCTGTGCCAGCAGCAAAGGAAATTTCATGGGCAATGTTACCGGCTCATTTTTTCTACCATCGTAACTTAAAGCCCATTCAGTTGTTTTGTTATTAAAAGCTACTTCTAATGCAAACTTGCTTAGCCTGGCTTCAATATATCTTGCTGCGGCTGCGTCATCACCTGTACGCACATCGCCCCAGTTTCCCTGCGTTTCTATCAACAGGTCTTTTTGCCCCATGTTTACCAATGCATCGCCAATACTCATATCGCCATGAGGATGGTATTGCATGGATTGGCCAATGATATTGGCCACCTTATTAAAACGGCCATCATCCATTTCCTTCATGGCATGCAGTATGCGTCGTTGTACGGGCTTTAATCCATCTTCAATTGCGGGCACGGCCCTTTCTAATATTACATAACTGGCATAATTTAAAAACCATGTTTTGTACTGTCCGCCAATACCGCTGTCGGTGTGTATATAATCTTCTTTATTTTTACCTGTTGCCATTGTTTGATCTGCTGTTAAATATCAGGGTTACTATGTTTACTCATAAAATTCGAACAAATATTTTTCATCATACTCCACTCCGAATTTTTCTAAAAAATTTATGTACTCTTCTTTAAATGTTTTCTTTTTATGATGCTCTTTTTGATTGAGAATGTATTTTACAACATTATCCAGTGCTGATCTTGAATAAGAAAAAGCACCATATCCCTCCTGCCAATAAAAATGCTGCTTTGTAAGATGGTTGTCATTTATCAAACTGTTAGAACTTGTTTTTATTTCTTTTACCAAATCTGAAATAGACTGATCTGGATTTAAACCGATTAAAAAATGCAAATGATCGGGCATACAATAAATGGCCAAAGGTTTGTGTTTTCTTTTTGTTGCTGTACCACAAATAAATTTTTCTACCCTTTCCCTTATCGGTTCTTCAATTAAATTTTGCCTGCCCTTTACCGCAAAAACTAATTGCGTTAATAATTGTGTGTATGTATTTGGCATAATGCAATGTTTACATGGTTACATGGTTACAAAGGGGTGGCTCCGATGGAGCCAGGTTAGAGTTTTTTCCTTGTTACAAAGGGTTGTCTCCTACGGAGACCGCCATTGACGATTGACTGTATCCTTGCCCCCATCGGGGCATCCCCTTTGTAACAAACAACCCCTATCGTATTTGCTCCATAGGAGCATCCCCTTAAAAAGCTTCCAAATATAATCAGCATAGTTACAATTTCTAAAACTCCATTCTAAATCAGATCAAACAAACTTATCAGTACTGCCTCATTGGGGCAACCCCTTGGTAACACAAACAACTAAAACGTATTCGCTCCTTAGGAGCAGCCCCCTTAAAAAGGGACCCAATATTACAGCAGAATTACAATTTCTAAAACCCCCGTTCTCAATCAGATCAGACAAACTTATCAATACTGCCCCATCGGGCATCCCCTTTGTAACATAAACAACTAAAACGCAATTGCTTCCTTAGGAGCATCCGCTTAAACTGCACGGATGGTAATACTACTACACCTCATACAATTCTAACGGCTGCCCATTAGGGTCGTAAAAAAAACAAAATTTCTTCCCGGTTAATTCGTCTGTTCTTATACCCTGTACATCAGCCCCTTTAGCAACCAGTTCTGATACCTGCTCTTCTATATCTTCCACTGCAAAAGCCAGGTGCCGCAGGCCTTTCTGTTCGGGGAATGATGCCCGTTCTTTAAAATCCGGAAAGGAAAATAATTCTATCTGGTATTGCCCATTGATGGCGAGGTCAAGCTTATACGATTTTCTTTCTTCCCTGTATGTTTCTGACAAAATTTCAAAGCCCAGCACTTCTGTATAAAACAATTTGCTTTGCTCGTAATCTCCTGTTAAAATGGCTACATGGTGGATGGATTTTATTTTCATTTTAAGCTTTTGTTTTTATTTCAAATTCTTTCATATTACCCAGTTTCCCCTGCACATCAAATAGTTCCTGCGCAATCATTATTTTTAAGCGCCATAATAAATACGCATCTCCGGTGGTGTCCTTTGCTTTGTGTAAAAACTGGTGAATAATTTTAGAAGCTTTCTGCCAGTCGCTGGTAATAAATTTCTTTAATTCTGCATCATAAAAACCATAGTCATCCTGTACCAGTTTTTTACCACCTTCCAGTAAGCGCACTCCCCTATTTTCATTACAAAGTTTTGTCCATTCATCCGGGTCAACTTCAAACTCACTAAGGGTAATTTCCCTGGCCAGTTTTTTGGCTTTTAAAAACTCTTTGGGCTGAATTTCGTGTAACCAGTTGGGATAAAAAATATTTCCCTTATCGTTGATAAAGGGCAGGTTGTTAAGGTATAAAATAAATACCCTGCCCTGGAACTCCTGCATATATTTCAGCAACCAGTAGTAACCACTCACATCGTGTTTATTTTGTGCAGCCCATATCCAGATTAC
>JAYVZR010000276.1:0-4604 GCA_043783135.1 Ferruginibacter sp.
CTTCCGAAATAAATGAAAGGCTCATTAAGGGTTCCGCCACCCCAACTATCTCCACTTTTACTAAAATGTATCCACATATCTTTTTTAGGTTATTACGCTGTTCGTTTTGCTGACGCCCAACTCGTTTATTTACGCTACTCTATACATTAAATATTTGTAAACGAATATAAGTATTTGTTGCTGGTTAATGAACTACTATAATCTCAAAATAAAAAAGGCTAACCATAACAGTTAGCCTTGTATAAAAAGTATTTGCCTTATGCATCCTTGCCATGGCAGTTCTTAAGCTTTTTGCGCTACTACAGTGGCATGCATCGTTTCTGCCATTATTTAGTTCTACACGTATCGGTTCCTGCTTAATGGCGGTTGAGGGATTGTTGTAATCATTCATCCCCGGCCGGTGCCATACCGGCCGAAACCGGGAGCAATAATTTGAAATGCACGCAATGATGATTAAACGCAAATGAGTTTTTTGTTTATCTTTAGTTTTCAGCTTAAAAACCATGTCGCTATTAATTCTTTTGCTTGGCATTGCATTGCTCATTGTTTTAATTACCTGGGCCAGGTTAAATGCCTTTCTTGCCTTTATAATAGTATCTGTTTTAATTGGTTTATTTAACGGCATGAATATTACTGCCATTACAGCTTCATTGCAAAAGGGAATGGGTGATTTGCTGGGTTCCATCATTATCATACTTGGGCTGGGCGCCATGTTGGGCAAATTAGTAGCCGATAGTGGTGCGGCTCAAAAAATTGCTACCGGCCTGATGAATGCCTTTGGGAAAAAATATATCATGTGGGCGCTGGTACTTACGGCATTTGTAGTGGGTATACCGTTGTTTTATAATGTTGGTTTTGTTTTAATGGTTCCTCTTATAATCACCTTATCAAAAAAATACAATATCTCTGCGGTGTATATTGGCGTACCCATGCTGGCAGCATTATCAGTAACACATGGTTACCTGCCACCTCATCCATCGCCAACAGCGTTGGTTAGTCAATACCATGCCGATCTTGGCATTACTTTATTATATGGCTTTATTGTTGCCATTCCGGCTATAATTATTGCAGGGCCTGTATTTGCATTGACACTAAAAAAAATTAATTGCCAGCCATTGGCAACCTTTGCAGGAAAGGATATACCTGATGATGAATTGCCGGGAATGTTTACCAGTATGTTTACTGCTTTTTTACCGGTAATTTTAATTGCAGCCGGTACTATTGTAAAATTAGCGGTGCATACAGAAAATATTATTACAAAAATAATTATTGCAGCAAGCGACCCTGTAATTGCTATGACGATTACTTTATTGTATGCCATTTACAGTTTGGGTTTACAAAGAGGTAAAAAAATGACTGAAGTAATGTTACCTCTTACAGATGCAGTTAAAGATATTGCCATGATTATTTTCATCATTGGTGGTGCAGGCGGATTAAAACAAATCTTAACAGACACAGGTATCAGCGGCCAGATTGCACAGGGTTTACAAGGCATGAGTGTTCACCCCTTACTGGCAGCCTGGAGCATCGCAGCTATTATAAGGGTTTGCCTGGGATCGGCTACTGTAGCTGGTTTAACAGCAGCAGGTATTGTGGCGCCACTGGTAGCATCAACAGGTGTAAACCCAAGCCTGATGGTATTGGCCACAGGAGCCGGCAGCCTTATGTTCTCTCATGTAAATGATGGAGGTTTTTGGTTGTTTAAAGAATATTTTAACCTGTCATTTAAAGACACCATACGCACATGGAGCGTTATGGAAAGCATTGTTTCGATAGTTGGTATCATCGCTGTTTTTATACTCAACTATTTTATTTCATAAATATTGGGTTTAAACAATTAATTTTTTAATACTTTAAAATAACACTCATGACCCCGGATGAAAAATTTGCAGCATTGAATTTGGAATTGCCACCGGCACCTGCACCGCTTGGCGTATACAAACCTTTTTTAATTGACGGCACCCATTGTTATGTATCCGGCCACGGACCTTTATTAAACGAGAAAACTTTAATTGTTGGCCGCATTGGTGCAGGTATGAGTAAGGAAGATGGCAAGCTTGCTGCACAGCAGGTTGGGCTAACCATTCTTGCCACATTAAAACATAATCTTGGCTCTTTCAATAAAATAAAACGGGTTATCAAAGTGCTGGGTATGGTAAACTGTGCCGGTGATTTTGAACAGCATCCCTTTGTAATAAATGGCTGCAGTGACTTGTTTGCAAAAGTATGGGGAGAGGATAATGGTGTTGGCGTAAGAAGCGCTGTGGGCATGGGTTCGCTCCCTGGCAATATTCCTGTAGAAATTGAAGCATTGTTTGAGCTGGCTTGATTTTTAACCAAATGATGATACAATGAGTTGGTTTACCATAAAAAATATTGATACCATTGATTCTCCGGCTTTGGTTATTTATAAAGAACGTGTACGCCAAAATATTTGGTTACTCAAAGGCATGGTGAATGATAATACAGCCCTGCTTCGCCCACATGTTAAAACAAATAAAATAACTGAAGTGTGCAGTATGATGATGGAAGCAGGCATCACAAAATTTAAATGTGCCACCATTGCAGAAGCAGAAATGCTGGCAATGATAAAAGCACCGGATGTGTTATTATCTTATCAACCTGTTGGGCCAAAAGCAAACCGTTTGGCAGCGCTCGCCGAAAAATATCCATCAACAATTTTTAGTTGCGTAATTGATAATATACATGCAGCAGAACATTTGTCAAATGTATTTTCAGAAAAAAAATTATTGCTTACTGTATTTATTGATTTAAATACCGGCATGAACAGAACGGGCATTATTCCCGCTCATGCAGCACAGTTATTTGAAGCGGTTGAATTATTACCCGCTATAAAAGTTATTGGCCTGCACGCCTATGATGGGCATATAAGAGATACAGATGTTGATCAACGTAAACATAATGTTGATAATGCTTTCAGCAAAGTAGCCATACTTGCTGCAACTATTGAAGCAGTTATAAAAAAGCCATTGATAATTGTTGCAGGAGGGTCGCCTACATTTCCGGTATATGCCGAACAAAAGAATGTAGAGTGTAGCCCCGGTACATTCGTATTTTGGGATTGGGGCTATAAACACACCATGCCTGATGAACCTTTTGAATACGCAGCATTGGTGATAACTAGGGTGATATCTATCGTTGATGAACATACCATTACAACAGACCTTGGCCATAAATCGGTTGCAGCAGAAAACCCTTTCCCAAGAGTACATTTTTTAAATGCACCCGATGCCACACCTGTATCACAAAGTGAAGAGCATTTGGTTGCGAAAGTTCCGGATGCCCGATTGTTTAAAACAGGAGATGTGTTGTATGGCGTACCGGTACATATTTGTCCTACCGTTGCCCTGTACGAAAAAGCAATCGTGATTGAAAATAATATAGCGGTCGGTGAATGGAAGGTGGTTGCAAGGGATAGAAGGATAAATATATGAGTGGAGACTGAAAGTACATTTGTGAACTAAGTAAATAATCGTTTATATTTTTTCATTGTTGTCTGACTAAGATTTTCGAGATATTATGAGATACCTGCTGAACTGAGGTTCTATACACTTTGATTAAACGGAGTAGCGAAACTTAACTTTAATCCACTGCTATATTATTTTCAATATGAGCTTTGTTCTGTTAGGGTCTTGTTCAATAACAAACAAATGTAAATATGGAAGAACAAATTTTGAATTAAAGCTAAAAAAGTACCGCTCCTTCTCCTTTGGAGAA
Organism: Ferruginibacter sp.; assembly: GCA_043783135.1. Classification (GTDB taxonomy): domain Bacteria; phylum Bacteroidota; class Bacteroidia; order Chitinophagales; family Chitinophagaceae; genus Ferruginibacter. Next base: position 3,739 of record JAYVZR010000276.1, read on the forward strand.
GGAGAAGGAGGATGAGGTGAGCGATGCAATATTAAGAGTGAGTCAACCAATCTTTTTTTATAAAACCCTAAAACATGTTTACAATTGATGCGCACTTAGACCTTAGCATGAACGCAATGGAATGGAACCGTGACCTGCGCAAAACTGTTTGTGAAATTCGGGAAAGAGAAAATAAATTGACTGATAAACCGGATAGAGGAAGAGGCACTGTTGCATTTCCCGAATTGCGAAAAGGCAATATTGGTTTGGTAGTGGCTACACAGATAGCAAGATATGCAGCGCAGCAAAATTCTTTACCAGGCTGGCATTCGGCAGCACAGGCCTGGGCACAAACACAGGGGCAGTTGGCCTGGTACAAAGCAATGGAAGCCTGTGGTGAAATGGTAATGATAAAAGATAAAGCAGGCTTGGAAAAACATGTTGCATTATGGACGAATGATGAACCAAATGATAAAAAACCCATTGGATATATACTTAGCCTGGAAGGTGCCGATTCAATAGTAACACTGGAGAATTTGCATACTGCTTATATATATGGTTTGCGTGCGATAGGCCCGGCCCATTACGGCCCGGGGCGTTATGCGAATGGTACAGATGCAACTGGCCATTTGAATGAGCAGGGAAAAAATTTGCTAAAGGAAATGGACAGCCTGAAAATGATTCTTGACGCCACCCATTTATGCGATGATGCTTTTTGGGATGCAATGGAAATTTTTAAAGGGCCGGTTTGGGCAAGTCATAATAATTGCAGGGCCTTGGTAAATCATAACCGTCAATTCAGTGATGAGATGATTAAGGTATTGATTGAACGAGGAGCTGTAATTGGTGGAGCATTTGATGCATGGATGATAGTGCCGGGTTGGGAG
>JAYVZR010000277.1:0-4591 GCA_043783135.1 Ferruginibacter sp.
TTGTGTCCGTGCTATAAATTTAAGACTGCGCAGTATGGTGCCTGAGCTGCTAAGTGTCATGGCTTGCAAAACCTTCGTTTCTCAGTTAGAACTTTTTTATTTTCTTTTCCGGCAGGATTTTCGTCGGTAACAATTTAACGATAAATGTTTTTTCAACCAACCCCTGGGCATGAGAGAAAATAAAATTTAAGCAACATGCCCACAGTCAATTCATAAGAACGCAAACTCATCCGCTTTTTCTGCAAACTGGCAATGCTGATGACAAAATTTGTTTGCATTTTTTTGAACTTTGCTTCTTCCCGAAAAAACTTTGCCCGTTATTAGGAAGAAGGACTTTATTTTATATCTTTATTTGTATAATTCTTCCGGGTGCTGATTAAATCTTGCAGAATAGAAGGATTTTATAATACCAAACATAACTAATTATGATAAATGTAGCTGCCACTCAGGATCATGTATTGGCCATCCTGAAGGAAGGCCTTTCTCCATTGCTTACTTATCATAATTTAGATCACACAGTGGATGTTACAACTCAGGCCATGGAAATTGCAAGGGTAGAAGGAATAACGGATGAGGATAGTTTACTGGAGCTGCATATTGCCTGCATATACCATGATGCAGGTTTTTTATATGTGTATACAGGACACGAAGAAATAAGCTGCGATATGGCAAGAAAGCAATTGCCAGGTTTTGGGGTAAGTAATACGATGATAGAAAATATATGTGCAATTATTATGGCAACAAAAATACCGCAGTCGCCCAAAAATATTTTGCAGCAAATTATTTGCGATGCAGACCTTGATTACCTGGGAAGAGATGACTTTTTTACCATTAGCGGCAGTTTGTGCAAAGAGGTACTGGCATACAAAATAATAGGCAGTAAAAAAGAGTGGGAAGAGCGGCAGGTGTATTTTTTACAATCGCATACTTATTTTACGCAATCTTCGCAAAAAAAGCGTGCACCGGCAATATTATTGCATATTCAAAAACTATTGGAAAATAAAAGAAGGGATGCCGTTGTACATTAATAAATAAATTGATTGGTTCATCCAATAGAAGAGTAGTTTATAAAGTGATAGGTACTTTTACAGGGTTGATAGATATATCCATTTGGTGTTATTGTTTCCCTAATTATATTGAAGCAAATAGTAAATGAAGAAAAATCATTATTACTATTGGCCTGTTCTTTGTAATATCTAAAAATACGGGCACTTCACTGATGCAGCTGGGATATATAAATATATTTGAAGATGAAGTATATTAGTTTTTGAAACTGCTTTGTATATTAAACTAAGTATGTAATTTTAATATTGAGGATTATAATTGAAACAATTAAATTTTATTTTATGTCAACATCAGCTAATCAAAGGTTATCTATTACAGAAAAAGTGTCGCTGTTAAAATCACTAAGTATTTTTAATGAAACCCCTGAAACTATTCTTTTTGAACTGGCTCCATTGATGCAGCAAGAGGTATTAAAACAAGGCGATTTGGTTTTTAAAGAAGGCGAGCCGGGTGATTGTATGTATATTATTAATACCGGCGAAATAGAAATTCATAAAGGGAATACTACATTGGCTATTTTACAGGCAAAAGAAGTATTTGGGGAACTTTCGTTACTGGATGCTGAAACCAGAAGTGCTACGGCAACAGTAAAAACAGATTGCCTGCTTTTTAAAATAGACCAGCAGCCTTTTTATGCATTAATTGAATCAAGGCCCGAAGTAGCGATGGGGTTTATAAAAATTCTTAGCAAGCGATTGAGACAGATAAATGAAAAAGCTGCCCAACAGGCACTGCGTAATCTTTTTTAATACTATCAATATCCTGGTAAATATCTGTAACGGAAAACATCAGGCCATTTACTTTCACTTAATTATTTAACATCATACAATTTTCACACATGAAAAAAAAGTTTTTTGCTTCGCTATTATTACTAACCTGTTTGCTGGGGCTGCTTAACAGCAGTTTTACAACTACTGAAAAAAAGCCGGCTGGCGAATTTTACCAGCTCACTATCTATCACCTTAAAAATGCAGACCAGTTATCTGTTACAAATGCTTATTTAAAAAATACGTATTTGCCTGCTTTGCATAAAACCGGGCTAAAAAAAATCGGCGTATTCAGTTCCATAGATAATGATACTGTTGCCGATAAAAAAATATATGTGCTGACACCATTTGACAATTTGCAGCAATATGAAACATTGATGAATGGTTTAAGTTCTGGTAGTTTATTAAAAAACGACAACTCGGCTTATACCAATGCAGTTTTTAATAACGCTCCTTTTGAAAGAGTAGAGAATGTGCTTTTAAAAGCATTTAAGGATATGCCTGTTTTAAAAACACCAACGCTAACTGCACCACGCACTGACAGAGTGTATGAGCTTCGCAGTTATGAAGCAGCAACAGAAAAATTATACCTGCAAAAAGTAAATATGTTTAATGAAGGTGGTGAGGTTGACCTGTTTAACAGGCTGCAGTTTAATGCTGTTTTTTATGCAGAAGTTTTAAGTGGCAGCCATATGCCTAACCTTATGTATATGACCACTTTTGAAAATAAAGCATCCCGTGATGAACACTGGAAAATTTTTGGAGCTGACAGTACATGGAAAAGGCTATCTGCTTTACCGCAATACCAAAACACTGTTTCAAAGGCAGACATTTATTTTTTAAGGCCCACTGATTATTCTGATTATTGAAACAGTAATTTTTAAAACAACATGTTCATTTTTTTCTGTAAAAATAGCCGGATGGCAGTAAAAAATAATTAATTGTACTTCTTTAAAAAATCATAAATCATCGTAAAAAATAGCCACATGAACATTAAACAAATTTTGCTCTTTTTAGTAACAGGTATGATTGCTACAGCCACATTCGCACAACAGGGCGACCCAAAATTAACTGAAGTGTATACACCTGTTCCAAAAGTAGTAACACCCGGAAAAGTCAATTCAGACGCACCTTCTGACGCTATCATTTTATTTGGTGGTAAAAACCTTGATGAATGGGTTTCTACCGGTGATACCTTAAAACCTGCGGGATGGAAAGTAGAGAAAGATGAAATTACTGTAAATAAAGCTATGGGTAATATTCAAACCAAAAAGTCATTTACAGATTATCAACTGCATATTGAATGGCGCATACCATCTAATATTACAGGAGAAGGGCAAGCCCGTGGCAACAGCGGTGTTTTTTTAGCAAGCACTGGCCCTGGTGATTCAGGTTATGAAATCCAGGTATTGGATAATTACAATAACTCCACTTATGTAAACGGACAGGCAGGCAGCATTTATAAACAATCGATACCATTGGCAAATGCCTGTAAAAAACCTGGTGAGTGGCAGGCTTATGATATTGTTTGGACGGCTCCACGTTTTAATGCCGATGGAACTTTAAAAACACCAGCCCGGGTGACGGCTTTTCAAAATGGAGTATTGGTACAAAACAATTATGAAATAAAAGGCACAACAGCCTATATCGGCGCACCGGTGTATAAAATGCACGGTCCGGCTCCGATAAAATTACAGGCACATGGCGATAAAAGTGAACCCGTCAGTTACCGCAATATCTGGATAAGGGAATTGTAAAAATTAAAAGTCATTTCACACAAAGGGGCAATGGAAAACAAAGACCGCAAAGCAAAATCTGTCCATCAATATCCTTTGTGAACTTTGTATCCTTAGTTTCTTTGTGTCAAATTTATTCGCATTATTTTACGCCCATAGTATATTGGATGCCACCCAGCACATGTTGTAAAAAAAGCGGGTCGCTGTAAGATTCATTTGTATGACCCAGTTCTGTATAAAATATCTTTCCGCCTTCGAAGCTGTGGTACCATGCCATCGGGTGATTATCGCCATTTTTTCCACCAGTATAAGATGTTTCATCAATCTTTATTAAAACAGTTACATCAGGATTAAGGTTCTTAAAATTGTACCACTCATCTTTTCTTTGCCATGTAGCGGGCAGGTGTTTTGTTGATGGATGCGTATTGTCAACGATTATTAATTTTGCTTCCTGTTGCTGTGGGTGCGATAAAAAATTTCCTCCTATCATTTTTACATACCAGTCCCATTGATATTCACAATCTGTTGCAGCATGTATACCTACCAGGCCACCACCATTATGTATAAATTGCTGTAGTGCCAGTTCCTGGTCTTTACCTAAAATTGTTCCGGTGGTACTTAAAAAAATAATGGTCTTGTATTTTTTAAAATTGGCATCCGTTAAATAAAGGGAGTCTTCGGTTGCGTCAACATCAAAATTATTTTCGGCACCTAATTTCTTTATAGCGGCAATACCCACTTCAATACTTTGATGTCGGTAACCATTTGTTTTTGAAAAAATAAGTACTTTATTTTTTTCAAACTGTGTAGTGTCTTTATGGTTGCCTGTAAAAGAAACCCCCCCAATAAAACATATTAACAACAGTATATTTTTGGTAAACGAAATGGAAGTCATCGTATTTATTTTTTATAATTTTTTAATTTTGATATTGCGGTACCAAACAGCATTTCCATGGTCCTGTAAAGCTATCTTTCCCTTTTTAAAAGTCCCAAAACCAGGCATATCTTTAAATTTGCTTCCGG
>JAYVZR010000278.1:0-4585 GCA_043783135.1 Ferruginibacter sp.
TACAAAACCTACCCGGGGTACTTTATATTTATTTGCCTGGCGCCAAACAGTTTCGCTCTGTGGTTCCACGCCAGATACAGCGCAAAACAAAGCCAATAAACCATCCAACACACGAAGTGAACGTTCTACCTCTACAGTAAAGTCCACGTGGCCGGGAGTATCAATAATGTTGAATTTATATTGTTTTGTTTCTGGCAATTTTTTACCATTCTGCATCGGGAAGTTCCAAAAACATGTAGTAGCCGCACTGGTAATTGTGATACCCCTTTCCTGTTCCTGTGCCATCCAGTCCATGGTAGCGGCACCATCATGCACCTCTCCAATTTTATGGTTTACCCCTGTATAATATAATATACGTTCGGTGGTAGTGGTTTTACCGGCATCAATATGAGCCGCAATACCAAAGTTTCGCTGATAACGTAAATCTGCCATTTTATTTGAATTAAAAATTTAAAGTTGAAAAATTGTTTGTTGAAAAATGCAGCTATTTTTTTGCTGATTATTTTTCTTTTTGTACCCGGCTTTTGAATTACAATTAAGCTTCATTGGCGTCGCACTCTTATACTATATTTCTATATTGATCTTTTATGCATAGCTGTTGCTATAACATTAAACCCGTAAGTGCTGGGTTGCTTTAATATGATTAATGTACTCTCATAATATGCTAAATAAATTACAGCTACCTAAAATCACCACTAATACTGAACTTTTTAGCGCCGCAAAGGTAAGTGTTTTTTTAATATTTACAAATTGAAGAAAACTGTTAAATTGAAATATCCGGGTCTATTTGCAGAGGTTTGTCAAAATAATAAATTACAAGGCCAATCAATAAAATACCAATACCAATTAAGCTTTCCCGAGGGCGTTCAATTATTGTAAAAATCAACACCCATGCATTAAAAAGTAAAAATATTATTTGCAACACAGGCTTAAAGGGGCTTCTGAATGACCCATCCGGACTGTTTTTTAAAAACAAACTTGTGGCTACTGTTAATGAAGCCATCAGTTGCAATACAAAACCGGCATACAATAACAGTTTTTCAAAAGAGCCGGTTAAAGTCAATAAAATACTAATAAAAATATGAACCCAAATTGCAGCTACCGGAATACCATGCTTATTTTTTTTTGCCAATGGTTGCCATAGTTTGTTTTCGTTTGCCATTGCCATTGTTACTCTTGGCCCTACCCACAAATAAGAACTTATAGTGGCAATTAATTGTATGGCAATAAATACACTTACCCATTTACCACCGGTAGTGCCCAACAGGTTATTAAAGGAAATAAAAGTTACTTCTTCTTTACCCACTAATTGAGAAACTGAAGCATTTTTTAATAAAACAAACTGAAAAAGAATGTACACTATTGAAACAAACAAAGTACTACCAACCAATGCCTTCGGCAAATTTTTTGCAGGATTATCAATTTCATCCACTACATATGCAGCAGCATTCCAGCCAATGTAAGCAAAAGCAACATATACCATCGATACCGCAAAGCCTGGCTTTAAAATTTCTGTGTGCCAGGAATTGCTAAAATTAAGGGCATTGTTTTTATCACCTTGTATAATAAACCCCAACGCAATTAATACTATAATAAAGACTACTTTAATAGTGGTTGAAATATTTTGAAAACGGCTGCTATGCCTGATTGTAAAACTATGCATCAACCCAATCAGCAGGATAACACCAATTGCCACCCATATATTATTTTGTAATCCAAATGGTGAAAGATATTTTGTAAAAGCCATAGCAGCCAGTGCAACCGGTGCTGAAAACCCAACTGTAAGCCCTGCCCATGCAGATAAGTATCCTAGCATTGGATGAAAAACCCTTGACAAATAAATATAATCACCTCCTGACTCTTTAAAATGTGTGCCCAGCTCAGCATATGCAAATGCACCAAATAATGCCAGTAACCCTCCGCCCAGCCATAATAATAAAATGCTCCAGGTATTTTGTACAGATGACAGTTGAAAACCCACACTGGTAAACACCCCGGTACCAATCATATTAGCCACCACAATTGCTGATGCTGTGTAAATGCTTATTTTTCTTTTCAAATGCAGAGAATATTTAGTTAAGGTATCAATATTTTCAGGAAGGTAAACAAAAAAATGGTTGAAAATTTACCTAAAAAAAAAAGCTACCCTTGTACAGAGTAGCCTTATAAAAAACATATTCTTATACTTAAATTCTAAAGTGAGCAAACGCTTTATTTGCTTCAGCCATACGATGTGTATCTTCTTTCTTTTTGTAAGAAGCACCTTCGCCTTTGCTTGCGGCAACAATCTCGTTAGCTAATTTATCTGCCATGCTACGACCGTTTCGGTCACGGCTGTATTTAACCATCCACTTAATGCTTAAAGACACTTTTCTATCCGCACGAACTTCAGCAGGAATCTGAAAAGTAGCACCACCAATACGGCGACTACGGACTTCAACACCCGGGGTGATATTACTTAATGCCTTTTTCCAAACCTCATAACCGTTTTCACCGGTAATTTTAGTTACTTTATCTACAGCATCATAAAATATAATATAAGCACCACTCTTTTTGCCAGCCCACATTAAATTATTAACGAAGCGTGTAACCAATCTGTCGTTAAACTTTGGATCTGGCGCTAATGGTATTTTTTTGGGTTGTGTTTTACGCATTGTTATTTATTTTTTCGGCCTCAGCTAATTAACCTTCCGCTGAAATTTTATGAATTATTTTTTAGCTTTTTCTTTTTTGGTACCATATTTACTACGGCTTTGTTTACGGTCTTTTACACCTGCAGTATCCAAACTACCACGAACAATGTGGTAACGTACGCCTGGTAAATCTTTAACCCTTCCACCACGAATCAGTACAATGCTATGTTCCTGTAAATTGTGCCCTTCACCCGGTATATAGGCAATAACTTCAATTTTATTGGTTAAACGCACTTTGGCCACTTTACGTAAAGCTGAGTTTGGCTTTTTAGGGGTAGTAGTGTATACCCTTGTACACACGCCACGGCGTTGCGGGCATGAATCCAAAGCTCTAGATTTACTCTTGGCTTTAATAATTTCTCTTCCTTTTCTAACTAACTGTTGTATTGTAGGCATTGTGAACCCTTTATTTTTGGACGGCAAAGGTAGCATTTCTCATTTAAAATGAAACACTATTCCTTAAATATTTTATTTTTTTTATGGAAATTATGAAAAATGCCAAATTATGGCTGTTTGGAGTTAGCGAAAAATCACTTTTTGTGTAGTTTCGGCATTGGTATTTAGGTCTACAATTTTTAAAATATACATACCCCTGCTTATATTCTTTGTTCTGATTATTTGTAAGGTATTATTATTTGAGCCAGTAAATTTAATTTCTTTAACAACCTGGTTGAGGGCAGTTAATATGCTTATTTTATAATTGTGATTCTGCTGTTTGCCAAAATTTATATTAAGTACATCATTTACCGGATTGGGATAAAGTACAATATTATTGATTTGCTGACTTTTATTTATAACAATAATATTGCTATAAGTAAATGTATTATCCTTATTAAATAATTTTAACCTGTAGAAATTTGAGTTCTGTGGTTTTGTATCTATAAAATTATACTGATCCGAATTGCCTGAGCTTTCATTTGGATTAACGCTGCCAATTTCAATAAAACTATTGTTGGTTGTTTTACGTTCAATAATAAAGGCTTTAAGATCAAGTCGTCGATCAATTTTCCAGTTTAATACACTTGTTCCATCTATAATTTTTCCTGTGAATGATTGCAAGTTAATAGGCAAAGGAGTATAGCAAGATCCATCAAGGTGATAATTATACGTTCTGGTTATACAGCCTCCACTTTGGATGAAGTAGCAGACATATATGCCTGTATCACCAGGCAATATTTGTGGAATAAATATACTGGCTGCAGATCCAAGATAAATACTATCAGTACTTAAAGAGTCTGATTTTTTATACCATGCATAAGTTGAATTGTAAACCGTATCAAGACTGAGTGTTGTGGCAATTTGAAAACAATTAAAAAGATTTATTATTGCATTATTTGCCAGCGGTAAAATACTGGCATCTGCTAAAGTAGCATTACCACAAGCGTCAAGCGCTCTTAATCTTACTAAAGAATAATTGGTTCCATTATTAATATTAAAAACAGGAGATAATTGTGGGGCGGCAATTATTGATGGCGTTGCTGGTGAACTACCAATAATTTCATAAGTAAAGGGTCCTGCACCATCTGAAACCACTGCTTCCAAACTAAACCCGCTTACATCACATTGATAAGCAGAAGTACGGCTTAAGTATGGAAATTGATAAGGCTTAATAACTACTGTATCATACAAATAAATATTACAAGCATCATTTGCTTTATAATTTAGAATATAGGTGCCAGGGCCAAGATCCTGAAAAGTATACACTCCACCAATAACAGTATTGGGCGATAATTGAGGAGATAATGCAACATTATCTTTTTCAATAACTCTTACTGTAAGTGATCCCATATTTGTAAATGCCGTAGTTTGTATATCACCTGAACCGTTTACAAAAGTACCGCTAGGGCATTTTGCAACCGGGTTTGGAATATGAGTAAGATAACTGGCCGTAG
>JAYVZR010000279.1:0-12070 GCA_043783135.1 Ferruginibacter sp.
TGAAATATGGAACAATGTATTTATTCAGTTCAATAGAAAAAAAGACGGCAGCCTTGAGCCACTACCGGCCAAACATGTAGATACCGGTATGGGGTTTGAAAGACTGGTAAGGGTTATACAGGATAAACAAAGTAATTATGATACTGATGTTTTTACCGGTACTATTGCAGCAACAGAAAAAATTGTGGGCAAAAGATATACAGCCGGTGATGATAAGCAAAGCATTGCATTCAGGGTTATTGCAGACCATATCCGTGCCATAGGTTTTTGTATTGCAGATGGGCAGTTGCCCTCCAATACAGGCGCAGGCTATGTTATACGCCGGATACTTCGCAGGGCTGTTCGTTACTATTATTCTTATTTAGATTATAAGCAGCCGTTGTTGTTTCAATTGCTGCCGGTAATTACGCAACAATTTGAAAATGTTTTTCCAGAGTTGAAACTACAGCAGAATTTTGTTGTTAAAGTTATTAAGGAAGAAGAAGAAGGGTTTTTGAAAACATTGGATAAGGGAATAAATAGATTTAACGAATACATTAAATTTCGTGAGCAAATTCCTGGAGCCACAAGAGTTTACAATACTTCATTTTATGATGAATATCCTTATGACTTAATAGATGGTAAAAGAGTATTAAATGAATCAAAACTTCAAACTGTAAAAGAGAAAACTATTTCTGGTAAAATTGCATTTGAACTTACTGATACTTTTGGATTTCCTTTAGATTTAATCGAATTAATGGCAAATGAAATTGACTGGAAAGTTGATGCTGAAGAATTCAAAGTAGAATTACAGCAACAAAAAAACCGCAGCCGTGCTGCCACAACTATCGATGCAGGAGACTGGATCAATGTTAGTAATGAAAGTGGCGAAGGCTTTGTGGGGTATAACGATTTGAATATAACCACCAAAGTACAAAAATACAGAAAGGTTAATGCTAAAGGAAAAGATCAGTTTCAACTGGTATTGGCAACTACTCCTTTTTATGCAGAAAGTGGCGGCCAGGTTGGCGATAAAGGCATTTTGGTATTTGGCGAAGAAACTATTGAAGTGCTTGATACCAAAAAGGAAAATGACCTTATTATTCATTTTACTGATCAGCTTCCTGCAAACATTAATGCAGAAGTAAATGCCATTGTTAATAGTGAACGTCGCCTGAACATCCTCTACAACCATACTGCCACACACCTTATGCATGCTACTCTAAGGCAGGTATTAGGTAAGCATGTTGCACAAAAAGGTTCATTGGTAAATGACGAAAATCTCCGCTTCGATTTTTCACATTTCAGCAAAATGACCGAAGTGGAAATACGACAAGTTGAGAAAATTGTAAATGATAAAATCCGTGCAAACATCCCGGTTGTAATACGAAGTCTGCCAAAAGAAGAAGCGATGAAATTGGGAGCAACGGCTTTGTTTGGTGAAAAATATGGCGATGTGGTAAGAGTGGTAACAATCGATCCGGAGTTTTCAATAGAGCTATGCGGGGGAACGCATGTAATGCATACGGGGATGATTGGTTTGTTTAGCATCACAAGCGAAGCTGCTGTAGCAGCAGGTGTACGTCGCATAGAAGCATTAACCGGCCCAGCTGCATTTAAGTATTTAAGTGAAAGACTTGAAAACCTGAAAGAAATAGGAACGCTTCTAAAATCAAACGATCCTATAAAGGCGGTTGATAAATTGCTTACCGAAAATACTCAATTAAAAAAACATATTGAACACCTGGAGGCAAGACAATTGGTTGCGGTAAGAAATGAATTGTTACAGAAAGATGAGATCATTAACCAGGTAAATTTCATTGGTGATATCGTTGAGGTAAGCAATCCAGATAGCCTCAAGAAATTATGTAACGACCTTAAGAATCGGCTCAGCAATTTTGTAGTAGTGCTTTGTGCCAACATAGGTGGCAAAGCATTTGTTGCAGTAGGTATAGCAGATACTGTGGTAGCAGCAAAAAATTTAGATGCTACAAAGATTATTAAAGAGCAGGTATCTGCTTTGATAAAAGGCGGCGGCGGTGGCCAAAAAAACCTGGGTACCGCAGGCGGGCAGGATACAAGTAATTTTAAAGCTATAATTGAAAATATAAAAGGCCTATTGTAAGGGGCAGGCTTTTTCTCTATCAAACTGAACTTCTTTAAAATAAATAGAGAAGTAAACTGTTGATTTTAAGCGTTATTGCTAAAGTTTACAATGAAGGATCAAAAACAAGAAAAAAAATTTCTACATTAGGCGGCGAATTGCGGGAAGGCTGGAATAATTTAAAAGAAAAAACTGAGTAATAAAACAGATGAAACAAAAGCTGTTTTTGAAGAGGCTATTGTATTATCCTCTGATAAAAATTCAGTATATAAATAAATCAATACTTACTTTTCTTCATATAAATCACCTTGTGTGGCAAGTATTTCACGATACTTATCAAAAAGTTTTGTTTTTGATATAAAGCCAATAAATGTTTTTTCATTACCTACTACCGGCAGGTACCAGCTTTGCGTTGTATCAAATTTTTCCATTACGCTGGGCATATCCTGGCCGGGATATAAAATAGCAGCTGGTTTTTTCATAATAGATTTAATGGAAATTTTGTCAAACTGATCGGGTTGAAACAGTTTTTGTTTTATGTCATTCATTTCAATTATTCCTGAAAATCTTCCTTTTCCATCTGTTACTGCAAAAATATTTTTCTCGCTTCTTTTTATCAGTTCAACAAGGTCTTTTAGTTTTTTATCTGCTGCAATACTTTCATAATTGTCCTGCAACATATCATCCAGCCTGATAGTAGTTAAAATATTTTTTTCTTTTTTCTGTGTAAATATCTGCCCTTCCTGCGCCAGTTTTTTTATTTCCATTGAAAATGGTTCATAACTTTTTACAATAAAAAAAGAAAGAGACGAAACAATCATTAACGGAATAAACAATTCATAACCATTGGTGATTTCTGCGATTAAAAAAATTGCCGTAAGCGGGCAGTACATCACCCCGCTTAATACACCGGCCATACCTACCAAACTAAAATTTCCTTCGGGAATTTTAATCATAGGTATATGGTTCATTAATTTTGAAAAAAAGAAACCAAGATAAGCTCCGCTAAATAAAGAAGGTGCAAAATTACCCCCATTGCCACCGCCGCCAATTGTAATAGCAGCTGCAACGGGTTTACACAAAACGATAGAAGCGGTAAAAACAACCAGCGCCCAGTTTTGATTCAATAAAGAAAATGCGGTGGTATTATCTGAAAAATTATTAAAATTTCCATTGGCAACCAGTTTTACACTTTTATATCCTTCACCAAACAAAGGTGGAAATACAAAGTAAATAATCATCAACATGCCTCCTGCAAAAACTGCTTTCAGATTGCGGTTCATTTTTACATCATGCAATTTCTTCTCTGTATTTTTAAACATCCTTGCATAATATAAAGAAGTAAATCCTGCAAGAATTCCAAGTAAAATATAGAAGGGTACATTTTGGTAATTAAATGTTTGCTTTAAAACAAAATTAAATAAAGAGGCTTCCTGCAAAATTATTTTTGAACATAATGCACCTACGACAGAGGAGATCATTAATGGAATAAAATAGCTTACAACTGTTTCTGCCAGTAATACTTCAACGGCAAATATTACGCCCGCAATCGGCGCATTAAAAACGGCGGAAATTCCTGCGGCTGCCCCACATGCAATTAATAAAGTTCGTTCCTGATAATTTAAATCTGTGATGCGTGCAACATTTGAACCCACTGCAGAACCAGTTGCCACAATGGGTGCTTCCAAACCCACAGAACCGCCAAGCCCGACAGTGACAGAGCTGGTAATGATATGCAGATATGTATGTTTTAGAGGAATAAAAGAAGATTTGCCTGCAATGGCTTTTAATACCATTGCAATACCTTTTTCAATATGCCCGCCAAAAAAATGCTGCACAATAAAAACGGTTATCAGCAATCCTATTACAGGAAACAACAAGTAAGCAAACCGGGTTACAGGAATATTTTCTATCCAACGCTGGATAAAATGTACCAGCAATTTTAAAACAACCGCTACTATACCGCTTACAAAACCAACCAATGTTGCAATCACCATTATAAATTGCATCCTGCTCAATTTTGCCCGCAGGTAATTAATAACAATTTGATACAGTGATTTAAAATAAGCCATCAATAATGATAATTAATTAATCTGCAATATTAAAGCATATTAGTAAGGTACTGATGAATAAATGTATCAAACTGTATAGAATGCTTTGCAGATTACGCTATATGTAAAGATTGATGAGCTATAATTTCAATTTATTATTTTACCATCCTAAAAACAACATCCCTGCACCGCATATAAAAATAGTTAATCCGCCAAGTGCGTGTACATACCGCTCCAACTTTTCGGTTTGTACAAATGCTATTCCAAAGTAACCCAATATCACCATCGTTACCATGGTTAGTAAAGTAACTATGGTATATACAATAATGAGCAGCACCATACCTGCCCAACTATTTTTTGCAGCCGGAAAATAAAGCAATGGAATCATCGGTTCGCACGGGCCCAAAATAAAAATAATAAACATTACCCATGGTGTTACTTTGTGCCTGTCTTGCGGAGCAACAGCTTCGCCATGTTTGTGCTGGTATACATAAATGGACCCATCCTCCTCCAGATCGAAATGTTTATGCGGATTATTTTTATATGCCCTGTACAAACCCCATATACCATAAATAAACCCAAACACCAGCATCACCCATCCAGCTATACCGCCGCGGATATTTCCCATCCAGCTTACTTTCGACAAACTCCAACCAATAGCAGCACCACCCAGGCCAAGCAATACAGAACTCCACACATGGCCACAGCCACAAACAATGGTCCAGCCAATGGTTTTGGTAAACGACCAACCCCTCGATTTTGACAAGGCAATAAAAGGTAAATAATGATCTGGCCCGGTAACGGTGTGCAGGCATGCAATTGATACCGCGGCTATCATCAGTATTTCCATTTCAGATTGCATAGGCTGCAGGTTTAAGCTGGTTGGTTTGTGGCAGACAGCCGGCAATTAATTTTAAGCAATCAAATAACTGTTCTGCTTTTTGTCCCAGTAAACGAACAATCAATCCATTGACCGGGGCAGCAGTAATGCCGATACTGATTTGTTTTTGTGCCGACAATAATTCGCCAATGGCGGCTGTTAATTTTTTTATATCTGCTTTTTCATTTAGGTAAATTAAACTGGCCTGGTGCGTATATCCCTGCAGCTGCCCGATAGCATTTACATCAATGGTGGCAGGCTGTATCAGTAAATTTTCTTTAATCACCAGTTTATTATGAATAAAAATTTCTGTTATGGTATGGAATTTTGAAAACAAAAATACCTCGCCATTTAGTTTTCTGCCGCAGGTTAATATTTCACCAAATATCAAACTGCAATTACCTGATAAAAAGATTTTATTTTTCGATACAAAATTTGACTGCTCATGTGGTACCGCAGGATGTGGTATAAAACAAAAAGAAGCGTCAGTTTCCAAATGAACTTCCATTTGTTGAACTGCATTATTTTTCATGGTAAACAAACGCTGGTAAGATTGTGTATGCAGTTGCAGCGAGCAGTTTTTTTCCAGTTCAATTTTTATCCTGTACTCATCGCCATTTAATATACCGGGTGATGAACTCATCAGCATTAACCTGAGTGTGTGGGCTTTTTTATCTTCTGTAATATTGGCCACTTTAAATGGGGTTGTACAATAACAGTTTTTCAGATAAGTTGTATCATTAACCCATGCTGTTTGTATGTGTAGTATTGCTGTCATCGGCACAATGCAGGTTCATCAATATTTTCCAGTAAGGCATATTTTTTTATCCAGCCAATTACAGCATCCAGCCCCTGCAGGCTCATTAAATTGGTAAAAATAAATGGGTTGCCCTTCCGCATTTTACGGGCATCCCTGTCCATAATAGCTAAGTCGGCATTTACATAAGGCGCAAGGTCAATTTTGTTTATCACCAGCAGGTCGCTTCTTGTAATACCCGGCCCGCCTTTACGGGGTATCTTATCACCTTCTGCTACATCAATTACAAAAATAGTAACGTCAGCAAGGTCGGGACTAAAAGTAGCAGATAAATTATCACCCCCGCTTTCAATAAAAATAATCTGTAAATCCGGAATGCGGATGGCCATTTCTTCTACTGCTTCAAGGTTCATACTGGCATCTTCCCTGATGGCGGTGTGTGGACAGCCGCCTGTTTCAACACCAATAATTCTTTCAGCTGGCAGCAGGCTGTTTTGTGTTAAAAATTCCGCATCTTCCTTTGTATAAATATCATTGGTAATTACTGCAAGGCTGTACTCCTTGCTCATAGCCCTGCTCAGCCGTTCTATCAAAGCCGTTTTACCCGAACCAACCGGGCCTGCTATGCCAATTTTTATATAATTTCTTTCTGTCATAATTTAATAAAACTTTACTGTTACTATTAATTTTTGTCCGGGCCAGGAAGCATTGTGCTAAATCCTTGCGTCGCCCTCTTGTACTTTTTCAGCTCTTTTGGAACGCCGTCAAATTAGTAATACAATCAAAATATTCTCACCATTACGACATATACAATCTCGAATACAATTGCTCATGCTGCATACAGGCAATATCAAACCCTGCGCAACAAAGTCCAAGTAAATCTTTATCCGGCACCATTGTATTTTCAACCAATTCTTTTATCAGCGGTTGTAACGAAAACAATATTTCCTGCCCATCCTGCTGACCCAATGGAATTAATTTTACACTATTGGTTACAAATCCAACGGCTGCATTATAATAAAATCCATTGAGGGCATCTTTTTTATCAATGCCCAAGGCCGCAGCAAATAGGCCAAAAGCAATGCAATAATGCCCGGCTGCTTTTTTTAACTGAATGGCTTTTCTGTATTGATCAGTAATTTCATTTTTACAAACCGGCTGAAATATTTTTATTAACCGTATGCCTAATTTTTCACTTGCCTGCCGCATTTCAAAAGGCAGTTTTACAGCAGAACATTCTGCATCCAGTAATAATGCTTTTGTAATGTCTTTTTGTTGTGCAGCATCAAAAGCAAGCGACATAAAAGCAGCATCAGTATATTGTACATTTCGTGTGAGCATTTCCGTTACAAAACTTTTTGCAGTTACAGCATTGTTTACTATTCCCTGCTGTACATAAGTTTCCAAGCCGGATGAATGCGCATAGCCACCAATAGGTAATGTTGGGTCACAAAGTTGTAACAAACTTAATAAGGTTGTACTCATTCAGGATCGTTTGTAAGTTTCATGATCCTGTTAAATAAACTATTGCTGCTGTAGCCATGAGGAGTAACCGTAGTTTTTAAGGGCTGTATTAATTTTCTTTTGGCCTGCTCTGCAGCATAACCCGAAGCGCTGAGTAATTTAAACAATGCCGCTTCATATGCCACTAAAATTTCATCATCCTGGTAAAACAAGGGTAAATGTTTATTGCCAATTTCATAACAAACAGTTGCCATTTCATGCATTGATCTTGGGCGGATAATAATGGCATCACACTCTTTTATTTCAATGGCAATTAAACTAAAATCATCCTCATAAATAATATCGCCAATAGTAAGCTGTGGATTTTCATTTAAAAATTTCATGCTTACCTCGGTACCAATTACTGTTTTTTTATGCAGTATCCGTTTATTGGTTTCATACCAGTCCAGCCATACGTAATCGATATTCCTATTGTTAATAGCAAATAATTCTAAGTTTCCTATTTTTTCCTTTACAAGCATTTTTTAAATTTAACCGGCACATTTTATTTCTTTATCAAAATAAAAAATACCGCTGTGTTAATGGAAGCTCGGATAATGGCTCGCAGGTAATTGCTGTTCCATCTACTTTTACTTCATAATTTTCAGGGTTCACTTCTATCAGCGGTGTTGCATCATTGTGTATCAGATCTTTTTTTGAAATGTTACGGCAATTTTTTACCGGCAACACCATCTTTTGTAGCCCATACCCCTGAACAACATTTTTATCAAGCGAAAGTTTAGATACAAAACTTGCGCAGGTTGTATGCAATGCCTTTCCATAAGCCCCAAACATGTACCTGTACATTACAGGCTGTGGTGTTGGTATGGATGCATTGGGGTCACCCATTCTTGCTGCTATAATCATTCCACCTTTTATTATCATCTCTGGTTTTGCACCAAACAAAGCCGGTTTCCATAAAACAATATCGGCGAGTTTACCTGCTTCTATTGAACCAACATATTCAGCAATACCATGTGTTATAGCAGGGTTAATAGTGTATTTGGCTATAAATCTTTTTACCCTGAAATTATCGTTGTTATTTCCCTCATCTTCTTCCAGGTTTCCTCTTTGTACTTTCATTTTATGAGCCGTTTGCCAGGTACGGGTAATTACTTCTGCCACCCTGCCCATGGCCTGGCTATCGCTGCTCATCATACTAAACACCCCCATATCATGCAAAATATCTTCAGCTGCAATTGTTTCGGGCCGTATGCGGCTGTCTGCAAAAGCAACATCTTCCGGAACATTTTTATCGAGATGATGACAAACCATCAGCATATCCAAATGTTCATCAATAGTGTTGATGGTAAAGGGCCTTGTTGGGTTTGTTGAAGAAGGCAACACATTTGGGTACATCGCTGCTTTAATAATGTCAGGTGCATGGCCACCACCGGCACCTTCAGTATGAAAAGTATGAATCACTCTTCCGTTGATAGCATTTATGGTATCTTCTAAAAAACCTCCTTCATTTAAAGTATCGGTATGAATAGCTACCTGTACATCATGCTTATCAGCAATTTGTAAGGAGGCATCAATAACCGCTGTGGTGCTGCCCCAGTCTTCGTGAATTTTAAGACCCAATGCACCCGCTTCAATCTGCTCTTCCAGCGGAGCAAGAGAGGCGCAATTGCCTTTTCCAAAAAAACCAAGATTCATTGGGAAGGCTTCTGCAGCTTCCAGCATTTTTTGAATATTCCATGCGCCTGGTGTTACCGTGGTGGCATTGGTGCCATCTGCCGGACCTGTACCGCCACCAATCATTGTAGTGATACCGCTAAATAAAGCATGGTCAATTTGTTGGGGACAAATAAAATGGATATGTGTATCAATGCCTCCTGCGGTTGCTATTAAACCTGCGCCACCATGTACTTCGGTACTTGCACCAATAATCATGTTGGGTGAAATGCCATCCATGGTATCGGGATTGCCCGCTTTACCAACTCCAACTATTTTTCCGTCTTTTATGCCAATATCTGCTTTTACAATTCCCCAATGATCAATGATCATCACACTTGTAATTACAAAATCCAATACACCTTCGCTTCGTGTAGCCGTTGCCGATTGTGCCATACCATCCCTGATGGTTTTACCTCCGCCAAACTTTGCTTCTTCGCCATACACGGTATGGTCTTTTTCTATTTCAATCAATAAAGCTGTATCGCCTAATCTCACTTTATCGCCGGTGGTTGGGCCATACATGTTGGCATATTTTCTTCTGCTGATATGTAAACTCATCCCTGTTTATTTTTAAAATGAAGTGTTGTAATTTTTTCCATTGCTTTTGTTACAGCGGTTGCAGAAGCCGTTTCTCCATCAACGAGGTTATTAAAACCAACTATTTTTTTATGCCCGCCGAATGTTACCAGCTCTACCTGTTTTTCTTCACCAGGCTCAAAACGAACCGCAGTGCCTGCAGCAATATTCAGCCGCCTGTCAAAAGCTTTTTCCCTGTCAAATTCCATTTGTTTGTTTACTTCAAAAAAATGAAAGTGCGAGCCTACCTGCACCGGCCTGTCGCCTGTATTGATTACAGTAATATTGATGTTGCTTCGGCCAACATTGCATTCAATATTACCTTCTGCTAAAATGTATTCTCCTGGTATCATAAAAATAGTTTGGCCCTGCTCCAAAATGCAGCGAGGCAGTATTATTAATTTTTGTTAACTGGTTTAATCGGATCATGTACTGTAACCAATTTTGTTCCGTCCGGGAATGTAGCTTCTATTTGTATTTCCTGAATCATTTCCGGGATACCTTCCATTACATCATCACTGGTTAAAATAGTGGATCCGTATTGCATTAATTCTGCAACCGTTTTACCGTCACGGGCTGCTTCCTGTAAATGACTGCTGATAAGTGCAATGGCTTCGGGATAATTTAGTTTTAATCCTCTTGCTTTTCTTTTTTCTGCTAATTCGCCTGCCAAAAAAAGTAATAGTTTTTCAGATTCTCTTGGTGATAAATGCATGTTTAAATATAATTATTGGTTGAGTATACGGCATGCAATAGTAACAATCGTGTTGAACAACTGTTAAGATAAGAAAAAACAAAACACGGCGGGGCTGGTTTTTTATTGTGGCCGCAATAAAATTTTTGTTTTAACGATTTATATATCGAAACCAAGCAATCAACTGATTGTTAACCTGAAAAACCACGAACTATTGAAACCTCTTTTACATGCTCCTTTTTTACAAGGGCAATTATCCGTAGCTAATATTAATCTTACAATTTTTACCCGATGCAGTAATACTAAACATGATCCGCTCTGTATACAATGATGCAATAGGTTTTTAGCTCATTATGAATTAATAATTCACAAATGGATTAATATTATGCAGTATTTGATTATTCAAAAAAATATATTGATTTAAATAATTCTTGATAAATAAGGTTTAAAATTTACAGTTTACCTTTTATTGTTAGGCACGAGAAGCAGGCCCCGGTATTGGACGGGGTCTCTTCATTTTTACAGGTGAATAGAAGCCCCTATAAACTGGCAAATAAAGCCAATAAATAACCCGCTGTAAATTTCTTTTGGTGTATGATCGCTTACAATTAAACGGGAAGTACATACCAGGCCGGAGATAAATATTGCAATGCTAAGTGGCCATGTCATCAGCATGGTATTTTGCTGCATAATTACAACAAACAAGCCTATTAAACCACCCATAGCAATTGCGTGCATACTGATTTTAAAATATATGTTAGTTATCAACGCTGCTGCCGTAGCAATAAAAACCCCAAACATAAACGCTACAAGAATTCTTGGTATTTCAGGCTGTTCCCTTAAAGCATATTGTGCCCAAAAGAAAAACGTCATAGAAGCTATGTAAGGAATAATGCGGTCACGTTGTGTACGAAGAAAAACAGAATCTATAAAGCCCAGTGCTTTTAATAATAGTATGGTAATGGCCGGAAAAGCAATAGCATTAAGTGTTACCAATAAAATCACCCTTATTTTCCCTTGGCTGCTAAACCCTGAAAAATAGGATGGATGCACGAAAGTTAAAAACCAGCTTACATAAAATATAATAAACAGGGGATGAAAAATATAGGAAAACAAGTGGGCAAAAAACCGTACTAACAAGGGTTGCCTGCCTACTGTTGCTTCGGTATTTCCGGCTAGGGACAATTCACTATCTAACATCGTTGATATAATTTTTTATAATTCTTTCCTTAACCTTGCTACGGGTACATTTAATTGCTCACGGTATTTGGCTACGGTTCTTCTGGCGATATTGTATCCTTTTTCCTGTAACAATTCTGTTAAACGCTCATCGCTCAGCGGGCGTTTTTTGCTTTCCCCTTCTATGAGGTCGCTCAATATTTTTTTAACTTCCCTTGTACTCACTTCTTCGCCGCTATCTGTTTGTAAACTTTCACTAAAGAAAAACTTTAACCGGTAAGTGCCAAACTCTGTCTGCACAAATTTGCTGTTGGCAACACGGCTAATGGTACTGATATCAAGATTGGTTTTTTCGGCTATATCTTTTAATATCATCGGCCTTAGTTCAGTTTCGTCGCCCGTAATAAAAAAATCGTACTGGTAGTTCATGATGGCCTCCATCGAACTTAATAAGGTATGCTGCCGTTGTTTGATGGCATCAATAAACCATTTGGCCGAATCAATTTTTTGTTTGATAAAAAGCACCGCTTCTTTTTGCCGTTTGTCTTTTTTTGTACCCTTGTCATAATCCTTCAGCATATCCCGGTAACCTTCGCTAATGCGCAAATCGGGTGCATTTCTGCTGTTAAGGGTAAGTTCTAATTTACCGGCGTTGTTTACAATAAAA
>JAYVZR010000280.1:0-4576 GCA_043783135.1 Ferruginibacter sp.
AATGCCTTAACATTATTATTAAGGCATTTTGTAAAATGTTATTGCTTTATGATTGCCAGGCATCTCTGGTTGTTTTTGCTGTACCCACTATATCTCTGGTTTTGTCGGCAATCGTGTTTATTTCATTTTTTCCTTTTTCAGCCATATTATTAGCTTTATCCATAATGTCGCTGAAAGAATCCGTTATGCTGGATACAGCATCCGAAATCATTTTTCTTGTTTGAGGAATAAGAATCAAAGCAACTACTGCGCCTACGGCGAGTCCGGTAATTAATTTTCCAGATTTCATAATTTGTTTTTTTTAGGTGAGAGAAATAAATTCGTCATATTACGTATTTCAAAAAATCATGCCAAAACATATCTACTTAAATTAGTTTTTCCATGAGTAATAATTTCCCCGGCAATGTTTCTACAACTGGGGCTGTAATGTAACTTCAGCTGTAAAAGTATATTGACTGCTTTCGATTAGACCAAAACCTTAACTGTAATTTTGGCGATTTTGCTGGTGAGTGCGTTGGCAATTGTGGAACAATGTATCAAGTAAGTAAAAAGTAAGTGTAAGACACCCCACAACTTTAATTCTCAGCAACATTTTCTATCACACGGGCTAAGCGTAAGAGACTTTGCCCGGAAAGAAACTAACTTTAACAACAAACATAAATAAAATGGGGAAAACCGACCAGGTACACAACAAATAATTTTATATGAAAGTACAAGAACAAATCAAAAAGTATATTATCAGCCAACCTGAACCAAAGCGTAGTGAAATGCAGGAGTTACACCGCATCACACTTAAAGTGTCACCAAAATGTAAATTATGGTTCCTGGATGGTAAAGACAGTGAAAATAAGACTGTTTCTAATCCTAATATAGGATATGGATTTCAAACAATAAAATATGCTGATGGAAAAACCAAAGAGTTTTATCAAATTGGTATCAGCGCAAATACAACTGGAATCACTGTCTACATCCTTGGTATAAAAGATAAAACATACTTAGCCCAAACGTATGGGAAAAAACTAGGCAATGCAAGCGTAAGCGGGTATTGCATTAAGTTCAAAACGCTGGAAAGATATAGACATTAATATTCTTGAATCGGCGACACGATTTGGGTTTGAGAACAAGTAAACTTTTCAGTTGGTTGCGACACCTGAAGATGCGGAGGGCAAGCGATGAGCGTACAGCACCATACCTTTTGAACATAGCACCTTCAGGTGGTTTGCACACCTCAACTGCATGACGTATGCGGCAGGCCTGCTGCCATCTTTTATTCAACATTGAATAGAAATTATCCATCGCTACTTATTCGTGATACACCGTTGCATGGAAAGAAATATTTATCAGACAGACAAAATAAATGAAGCGCCTTTTGCCACATGGGTTTGCAAGCTGATTGAACACCCGATTGCTTTTGCAAGATCCCTTATAATATGCAGCCCCAGACCTTGTTTTGCCCCGCTGCTTACCCTTTCGTCATATAGAGCCTTTAGTTTTTCGTCATTTGCACCCGGCCCATTGTCAGTGACCGAAAGATAAATTTTATTTTGCTCCTGCCAACCTTTCCATATTATTTGGGCTTTGGTAGTTTGCTGCAATGCTTTAATTGCATTGGCGGTAAGATTTAGCATGATGGCTTTCAAATAGTGCTCATCCGTTTGAACAACCAGATTATCCACGCAGGAAAAAGTGAAGACAACATGCTCTGTGTCTGCAAAAAATTTCTGCAAATAAGAAAATAAATTATGAACCGGCACTGCGGTAATAGTTGGTTTAAAATGTTCCATCTGCCCTTTGCTCCAAAGCAACATAGCTTCCATGGTTTCCAGCAAAGCGTTTGCAGAACCGGCGATTTTATTTTCCCGCTCAGCAATCTGCTGTTCGCTCATTATGCCGGGCTTCCTTTTTTGCAATTGCAGAAAATTAACCAGATTGGCAACAGGGCTGCGAAGATCGTGGCTGAGGATACCAAAAAATTTTGCATTTATTTTATTGGCTTCATCCAGTTCTGTATTCAGTTGCAGCAATGTAGTATTTGTCTTTTTACGAGAAAGGCTTTGGCTGTAAAGCAAGATTCCTATAACTGCAAGGAAAGCAATAAGGCTTACAAGAAGCCACATATTTTTTTTCTGGTTACCTATCTGCAGTTCTTTATTTTCTATTTCTTTGTTTTTAAAATCAATGGCCCGCTGGCTTTCCAGTGCAGCAAGTTTATTTTTATTTTCCTGCGAATAAAGGGAATCCTGGGCGTCATAATAACTTCGTATGTTTTCATATGCATTTTTATAATCGCCTTTACATGCCTGCAATTCAGCTAATACACCTGTAAAATAGGACTTATTCTCCGGATCATTTTTTTGCAATGCAATTTGTATTGCCTGTCTTAAATAAGATTCAGCTATTTTCAGATCCTCTGCCGGGTTAGCAGGAATCAGGGTATCAGGCTTAATTGCCTTCAACCCATTGTATCTTACTATATCTAAATAAGCCACACCCAGGTTCCCGATATTAATTAGCGGCAAAACATTTTCAGTAGGGTTTTCATCCCAAATTTTCTTGGCTATCAAGCCCAATTCAATTTTCCTTTTATAATCCGATTGAAACGTTATGGCCTGGTTTGAATAAATAGCAGCCTCCAGCCTTTTATCTTTAGACATCAAAATTATCGGTAGAGCCTCGGCATAATATTTTCGGGCTTCTGTCAGATTGCCTCTTTCTAAATAATTATCTGCTATACTTTTCAATAACAAACCTTCATTTTCTTTATCATTATTTCTTTTGTAAATCTCAAGTGCCTTAAGGCTATAAGTACTGTCTTTATAAAAATCCTTTTGGTAAAATGCAATGATGGACAGATGATAGTAGCAGTTGGCAATTAGAGTGTCGCTATTTATTTGTTGTGCCAGGGCTAAACTTTGCTGATAACAATCCATTGCATTGAGATAGTTTGAACTACTCATATATTTTTGCCCAATCAAAATCAGCTTTGCCGCCTTTTCTGATAACTTGTTAGCAGGAATATTTTTTATGATTTGTTTGAGTGAATCAATACTGTTGTTTTTCTGTGCAAATGAGAAGCACGATAACCAAAAAGCAACAAACACTAAAATTTTTTTTTGAAACACCAATTTCATTTACTTTAATTTAAAATGCAACATTTATGTTAGAGGGTTTAGTAAATATAGTATTTGAACTAACTCCTTTTGGCATCAATGAAATTCATGGCAAAGGCTTGGGGGCAGACTTAAATTTAAATAGCCATTAATCAATTTTAAAAGAAATACTAAAGTCAGCTCTCTTTTTTAAAAGAAACCTTTTAACGCCTCCTTATAACTCCTGCCAATGGGCAAAGCAATATTATTATTTACCAATACTTCATCTGCGCTTACTTTTTTGATGAAATGTTTTTGCACGGCATAGCTCCGGTGAATGCGGATAAAATTTCCGAAACCATTTTCTTTA
Source organism: Ferruginibacter sp. (assembly GCA_043783135.1). Classification (GTDB taxonomy): domain Bacteria; phylum Bacteroidota; class Bacteroidia; order Chitinophagales; family Chitinophagaceae; genus Ferruginibacter. Next base: position 3,460 of record JAYVZR010000280.1, read on the forward strand.
ACAAGATTTCCCAAAGTAGAGAGCACAGCAAACTTCCGGTTTGTTGTTACGATGCTGGTGTAATTATTCAAAGCCTCTAAATAAATAATTTCATGGAGTTGAAGTTTTATATGATTGATGCCATCTTTAATAAATAAAGTATCTGCTCCCAATGTGTGGTTTAACAGTTCAGCCTTATGACGGATTGTCAAATACTCTTTCAGCCGCACAATAGTTTTTGCAAATCTATCGTGTGTAAATGGCTTTACTAAAAAATCAAGCGCAGCCATTTCAAAACTCTCCACTGCGTAATCAGGATAGGAGGTGATAAAAATACAGGCTGGGACATGCATCAATTTTTCTCTCAACTGCAGCCCATTCATTTCAGGCATATCAATATCCAGGAATAAAACATCCGGCGGCATTTTTTCTGCAGCTGCAAATGCTTTTTCTGCCGAATCATATCTGCCTGTTATTTCTAAAAAAGTGTAGTCTTCCAAAAATGATACGGCAGTAAGAATATCTACATAGTCATCATCCACCACGAAGCAGCGAATTTTTTCTGTCATCCTTTAATAAATTGCGGTTTGTATTTACAATTTCAAATATAAGTTATTAAAGCTTTAAATGTTGTTTACCCATTTTTTTTGCTGTTTACCATTTTGCTGTTTTTTTTAAACCATGATGATAGTAGGTTTGATGCAGGCAATAAACCGCTTTACAAATGAAAAAGTGTACCTTTTTATTTCTCCCGCTTCTAATAATCACGTTATTGTCAGTTCCAGGTTTTGCTCAAAACTCCGGAAAGCAAGATGTATTTCAAAAGGCAAACAATACCGTAAATAAAATAAGTAATGTCATTGCTGTTTTTCAACCTTACCTGTTAAAGGCGCGGCAACTTTTTTATGAGGCAAAGCAACTGGCAGGTGATGTAAAAAATGCTTCAAAAACTACATTTGGAAAAAACGGAAATATACCCAACACGGGTGTAAACGGGGGAACTTACACAACCAATAATAACGGAAACGACAGTGGTTATAATAATAATCAATACAACAATGGAGCAAATAGCAATGGTTATACAAATTCAACCAATAATGGCTACCCAAGTCAAAACGCCAACTACCCAAACTCCAAT
>JAYVZR010000281.1:0-4568 GCA_043783135.1 Ferruginibacter sp.
ATCGCAACACAAAAAAATAAAAGGACTCGCCAATCAAAACCTGAGAGACCACATGACGGATTTGGAGTTAATCTTCTCCATGCTTGGCGAAGCTTCTACCACAGCCATAGTTAAAACAAGAAAACCAAAAGGCTTTATTGAAAATAAAAATGCAGCGAAACAAGGCGGAGCAGTAGCAGGTAATGCAAGAAAAGAGTTAGAAATAAAAACAGGGCAAAAAGTTGTGAGCAGCAAGAATTTTTTACCGGCATCAAAACAAAACATAAAATTAAAATGAAATCATTCATAAAAATATTGCTGCTCTGTTTGATACCAGCATTTACAATGGCGCAAAAAGACCCTACTTGGGGATATGTAACTGCACAGCAGGCCGATAGCCTGAAACGTTCTGTACAAACAGAAACAAACGATACACTAAAGATGGCCGCCTACCGCAGCCTGGGTTTTTATTACCAGGATTTTATTGCCGACAGCGGATTATATTTTCATGAACAGCAATTGGCACTGGCCAAAAAATTAAACAAGAAATTATGGGAAGCTGATGCATACAGCCAGGCGGGATATTGCCTTGTAACATTAGGCGATTTTATGAAAGGATATGAATACCATTCTGAATCCATGAAACTGGCGAGTGATGAAAAAAATGAAGCAGGCAATTGGCGGCCATGGACATTTTCTAATTCAGTAAACGGTCATGATGCCCGAATTTCCATTTTAGCAATGAATTATCAAATGATGGGGGACTTGTGGGATGCGTTGGGTGAACGGGAAAAACAAAGGTCCTATTACGAAGAAGCTGTAAAATTGGGAGAGTCTATCAATAATGGTAAAGTAATATTTCTGGGTTATACAAGCTTAGCCCTTGTTTTACCACCCGATTCCTCCATTATGTTCATCAACAAAGGGCTCAACTTTGCGGCTGCAGCCGGTTTTAGGAGAACCGGGACTTCGTTAATAGATTTAGCTGGAGCTTATGCTGGAAAAGGCATGTGGGATTCTGCTTTTATTTTTGCTCAAAAATCAATAGCCTTAAATAAGGCAGATAACTATCTCAGGGCATTAGTTGATTCTTACTATGGCGTATCCTCCTTCTACGCCAGGCAGAACAATAAATATTCAAGCCTGTTTTATGCAAAAAAGTGCTTAGAGGCGGCCCGGATTACAGGCTTACCCTTTGCGCTACAATACGCTTACCAATGCCTTTCCAATGCAAACCAATTAAATAATAAAACTGACAGTGCCTTCAAATATGAACAATTATCAAACAAATTAAATGACAGCCTGAAAAATGCCAGGATAAAAAGTCTTACTGAATATCAAAAATTTTCATTTAATGAACAACTTCGCTTAAAAAAACTGGATGAAGAAAAAACAGCTTATGCAAATAATTTGAAGATGATTGGTTTGATAGTTGTCCTGGGTGTCATTCTGCTGACAGCAATAATTCTTTACCGCAACAACAGGCAGAAACAACAAGCCAATAAAGTTTTAGAAACAACGCTGAACAATTTAAAATCCACCCAAACCCAACTCATTCAATCCGAAAAAATGGCAAGCCTTGGCGAACTCACTGCAGGCATTGCACATGAAATTCAAAACCCGTTAAACTTTGTAAATAATTTTAGTGAGGTGAATACAGAATTGATTGAGGAAGCCGGGGAAGAAATTAATAAAGGAAATATTGAGGAAGTAAAAAATATCCTTAATGATATTAAAGAGAATGAACAAAAAATTAACCATCATGGTAAACGTGCCGACGCCATTGTGAAAGGCATGCTGCAACACAGTGGCAGCGGCAGTGGAGTTAAAGAATCAACAGATATCAACAAACTGGCTGATGAATATTTGCGCCTCTCCTATCATGGCCTGAGAGCAAAAAACAAATCCTTTAACGCAACCATCAAAACTGATTTTGACAATTCAATTGGTAATATAAATATCATTCCACAAGATATCGGCAGGGTGATTTTAAATTTATTGACCAATGCTTTTTATGCAGCCTCCCTGCCCTCCAAAGGAGGGTTCTCAGACCCCCGATAACATTAAGACTCCTACTGTATGGGTGAGTACAAAAAAAGAAGGAGATAAAGTTTTGATAAGTGTGAAAGATAATGGGCCGGGTATTCCACAAAAAATACTGGATAAAATATTTCAACCCTTCTTTACAACAAAGCCCACAGGGCAAGGCACCGGGCTGGGATTAAGCATGAGTTACGATATTGTTACCAAAGGGCATGGTGGCGAAATAAAGGTAGAAACAGAGGAAAATAATGGGTCGGTTTTTACAATTACTTTACTAAAAACGAGCTGAAGGGTAATATGGAAATACCGTTAACTAAACAGCTAAATACCGGGAATTAAATAAAAAATAAAACGAAACGGAAAGCTATTCCAATTTATAATATATTTACTTATATTAATCATAATTTCAACAAATGAAAATTTTAGTAGTAGACGACGAAAGGGATATTCAAACTTTGTTTGAGCAGCGCTTTAGAAAAGAAATCAGGGAAAAATCCCTTGAATTTGTTTTTGCCTTTTCGGGCGAGGATGCACTTACCTATTTGAATGGTCATGAACACGAAGCTGTTTTAATATTATCTGATATCAATATGCCTGGAATGAGTGGCCTCGAACTTTTGGGGCATATAAAACAAAAGTATCACAAACCACCACCAATGGTAATGATGATAACCGCTTATGGTGATGCAGAAAATTTTAAAATAGCTACAGATTTGGGCGCTGATGCCTTTTTGACCAAGCCGGTTGATTTTGCTTTATTAAAAGAAAAATTTAAAACAATAAGCTGATGGCAAAAATATTAGTTGCTGATGATGAGGCAGATTTGGAAATGCTCATCAAACAAAAATTTCGCCAAAAGATCAGGGAGCAGCAATACGAATTTATTTTTGCTGTAAACGGCAGTGATGCATTGGCTAAAATTGAACAGCATGGGGACGTTGATATGGTTTTAAGTGATATCAATATGCCTGAAATGGACGGCCTTACTTTATTAAGCAGGCTCAGTGAATCGAGTCCATTAATAAAATCGGTGATTGTTTCTGCCTATGGTGATATGGAAAATATCCGTACGGCGATGAACCGTGGCGCATTTGATTTTATTACCAAGCCAATTAATTTTGAAGATTTATCGCTCACCATTATTAAAACAATCAATCACGTTACTCAAATACGGGAAACACTAAAAGCGATAAAAGAGAATAATATACTAAAGATGTATGTGGATGAGGCCGTATTAAATTTTATGGGTAGCCATGAATTTGAAACATCTTTAATGGTAAATGAAACAATAGAAGCTACAGTAGCTTTTATTGACATTTGCAGTTTTACTTCCATCAGCGAAAATGAAGAACCCGACACTGTTGTTAAATTATTGAACCAATACTTTGATGTAATGGTAAAGGAAATTATTGACCAGGGTGGCTATATCGATAAATTTATCGGAGATGCCATCATGACGGTTTTTAGGGGCGAATATCATTTGGACAGGGCGATTGAGGCTTGCATCGCAGTAAGGTCGCAAATTGAAAAACTGCCTGCCATATCAGAACGTTTTAGTTTTACACCAAAAGTATCCATAGGTATTAACAGTGGTGAAATGATTTCAGGCAATATCGGTTCGGCTAATTTGCGCCGCTTAGATTATACCGTAATTGGAGATGTTGTAAATACTGCGCAGCGTCTTCAGTCTGCTGCAGGCCCCGGCAAAATTTTGATCAATGAAAATACATTCCTAAAAATAAAAGAATCTTTTAATTGCCAAAAATTGGGAGAAGCAGTTTTGAAAAATAAAGCCAATCCAATGAGTGTTTATGAAGTGATGGATTAATTCATTTCACACAAAGAGAACAAAGAATACAAAGCTTACAAAGAAGAAATACCATTCATTAACAATGTATTGCTTTGTACAGTTTGTTACCGTTGCGGGCTTTGTATGAAAAAAATAATCACTTACCAGTTTCCTTGACTTTTTTAAATACCTGGCAAAAAGATATGCATGGATTGACACCAATAGACGGAAATCAAAAACATATGAATGGCTAAATGAAACCAGCGTAACGATGATACATTTATCTGGCATAAGGATTATGCTCAATCATTTTAGACAGCTTCTAAGCCTTAAATGATATACAAGCATGCCTGAATGAATGCGAATTATTGTCAAAAAAGCTTAAGAACGCCCTTCTTCAGCTAGCCTTCCAGTTCTTTTTAAAGTTCGAAGTATCAAAACCAATACCAGCGTAACACCCAACAGATACCCCTGCCAGGCAAAAAATTTAAATCCGCCATTTATTGCGTAATAGCGTAATACATTCACAAATAAAAATCCAATTACAGTATTCAGTACTCCTGAATATTCTCTTCTTAAAACAGTAGTCATTGAGAATGGAAGGGATGCTTTTACTAAATGCTTAAAACTTGGAATAAATGCAGGTGCTTTTAACGACCAATCCAAATAAATTTGGCCAAATTTACGTTCCAGAAACCGTTCTTCAGCAAACATAATGCGTTCATAATATAACCAATACATTAGCGAAACAGTTATA
>JAYVZR010000282.1:0-4566 GCA_043783135.1 Ferruginibacter sp.
ACTTCTATTGAAAGGCCCCTTGTAACCCCGTATATTCCATGGGTAGGCGGTTTAAATCTGGCATCAAACAAAACCAGTAATAATTATTTAAAAGACTCACTTTATAAAAGCGATTATAAATATAATTATCGCTTTGCAGATGCATGGGTTGGTTATAATTTTGGCAGCAAGCAGATGTTAATAAAAAATACGGTTTCAATAGTAAATAAACTGGTAACTCTACGGGGCTTTTACCAACGGTTTACAGACTTACCCGATAAGAACAGGGTATTTTATGATTATCATTTCGCAAATATTACCGGCATACTTGGGGCTTATAATATTTTTAAACAAGACGCATACAGAACAAATTTTATTTACAGTTTTGGCAAAAATGAGGATGTAATTGAAGGGTATAGCGCTTCTGTTATTGGCGGCTGGTCAGTAAAAGAAAACAGGAGCCGCCCTTATTTAGGAACGCAAGCCATTCGAAGTCATTTTTCAAGCAAGGGCTTTTACACTACATATATTTTTCGGGCAGGGGGCAATATATATAATAATCGATGGGAAGACGTAAACATTTTATTTAACGTAGAACACTTTACAAGATTAAGAAAAATAAATAATAATTGGTTTAACCGTAATTTTTTTAGTGCAGGCTTTTCACATCAGTTACGGCCTGTTTTAGATCAGCCTCTGCAAATTAATAGTTTCTTTGGATTACCTTACTTCCGCGGCATACTTGGATATCCCGAAGCAAGAAGTACAGTGAAAGGCGAAACTGTTTTTTATAATATGCAAAAAATATGGGGATTTAGATTGGCACCTTTCCTTTTTGCGGATATGACAATGCTTACCCCAATAAAAGAACAATATTCTAAAAGTACTGTGTACAGTGCATTTGGTGGAGGTATTCGTACAGGAAATGATAACCTTAATTTTGGAACTTTTGAAATAAAAGCGTACTATTTTCCAATAATTTTACCTGGAATGAAGCATTTTAGAGCAGAAATAGGCACCAATATCCGTTTCCATTACAATGGAATATTTGTTCTAAAGCCCGATTTTGTAATCCCTAATTGAGAAAGAAATTTTTAGAAAAAAGGTAATAATAATTTGATTGGTAAGATAAAATGTGCTTACTTTACGCCACAAAAAAATAGTTCTTCCGTAGAAACGGAAGAACTTTAACGATTGCTTGCCATATGAAATTCTTATAAATATTTTTAGAACTGATAAATCAGTTACCTATCCTTATTTTGCAACTTACTAACAATTGGTTGCCAACTTTTACGATTGCCTGCTATATCTTACAACACATCTTACTTTCCTAGCACGAAAGTATGGTGTGTTTTTTTACGCTCATAATCAAGTTATAAGTGTTTTAATTATGCTAAAGAGGGATTTTTTTTGCATAACCCCTATTGGTATTAGATTATAGTAAAAATTATTTATGATGCCCAACCGTTTTACAGATACATTATTTCAGCTCATCCAATCACTTGAAAAGGCAGAAAAGCGGAATTTTAAGCTCTATATTAAAAGAAGTTCTGGTAATGAAGATTTAAAAATAATAGAATTGTTTGATGCATTAGATAAACTGGAGGAATATGATGAAACAATATTGCTGAAAAAACTGCCTTCTATTAAGAAGCCCCAGCTTTCAAATATAAAAGTTCATCTCTACAAGCAATTACTGGCAAGCCTTCGGTTATTAAAAAGTACAGGCAGTATAGATATGCAGTTGAACGAGCACTTAGACTATGCAAGGATATTATACAACAAGGGCCTATATGTACAGAGCCTTAAAATTTTAGAAAAACTAAAAGAGACAGCCAGGTTATATAATAAATTTAATTTTTTAACCCAGGTAATATCATGGGAGAAAAAGATTGAGACCTTACATATAACCCGAAGCATACAAAACAGGGGAGAGCAGTTATCAATTGAAGCAGTAGAAGTAAACGTACGTGTAGATAATGTAGCGAGGCTGTCTAATTTAGCATTACAATTATATGGTTGGTATATTAAAAATGGCCATGCACGTAATGAAAAAGATGAGCAAAGTGTAAAAAAATTCCTGGTAGATAATTTGCCGGCGCATGTACATGCTCAGACTGGTTTTTATGAGCGCTTATACCTGTACCAAAGTTATTGCTGGTATGCATTTATACGCCAGGATTTTTTGATGTATTACCGTTATGCGCAAAAGTGGATAGATATTTTTAAGGAGCAGCCAGTAATGATACAAGTAGAAACTGGATATTATATCAAAGGCATGCATAATTTATTAAATGCCCATTTTGATCTTAGAAACCACCAGGGATTTGAAAATACATTAAAAGAATTTGAGGCTTTCTCTAAAACAGAAATGGCTAATCATCATGACAATCACCGAATTCAAACATTTGTTTACATAAGTGCATCAAAACTTAACCAGCATTTTATGACGGGGAATTTTACAGAAGGGCTTCCCTTAGTAAAGGGCATAGAAGAAAAGCTGGCTGAATATGCTCATTATATTGACAATCACCGGTTGTTGGTTTTTAATTATAAGATTGCCAATTTATATTTTGGTGCAGGCAAATATGATATTTCAATCGATTACCTTCAAAAAATAATAAATGGCAATATTGAAAACAGGAATGATCTTCAATGTTATGCCCGTTTGTTGCACCTGATGGCACATTACGAATTAGGTAATTTTGATATTATTGAATCTTTGATAAAATCTGTATACCGCTTCATGGCTAAAATGCAAAATTTAACGATTGTTGAAGAAGCCATGTTTAAATTTTTACGAAACTCATTTCAGTTATCGCGTCAAAAATTAAAACCTGAATTAAAAATATTTTTAGGAAGTATAAAAGGGCTTGAGAAGAATCGGTTTCAAACCCGAAGCTTTGCTTATTTGGACATCATTTCATGGGTAGAGAGCAAAGTATATGAAAAACCTGTAGGCACAATTATTGGCGAAAAATATTTACAACAAAAGAAAAGAAATTATAGTAATTCAAGTAATGTTTCCAGGTAATGTAGCTTAATACCAAAAATATTTTTTAAAGCAACTACTTTATTTTGGAATATTTGTTTTGTTTCCTGCTCAATTTCTCTAGTAGATTTTGTAGCTACAATCAATACATTTTTTGGAGTATGCTCAGTAGCAATAAATTCAAAAACTTTGGTTTTATAACCATAGGCTTCCAGTAACAAAGCTCTGATAGCATCTGTTATTATTTCTGCCTGCCTTTCCAATAATATACCATGCTTTATAACACTTTTTAATTCATTATCAGGTGCCATTTGCTTTCTTATTTGTTTATGGCAACAGGGTGCACAAATAATAACTTTTGCATCAGCTTTTATACCACTGTAAATGGCTTCATCGGTTGCAGTATCGCAGGCATGAAGTGCTATCAATAAGTCTGTATTTGCTACAACAGCATCTTGTATTGTTCCTGATTTAAATACCAGGTTAGTATAATCAGCATCCACGGCTATTTGGTTACACTTTGTAACAAGCCCTTCTCTTAATTCAATGCCGGTAACATGGGCAGATAGATTTAATTTATTAACAAGGTAATCGTATAAGGCAAAAGTTAAATAACCCTTACCGCTGCCCATGTCTATTACGTTTATGTTGCCATTAAATTTCAGGTACTTTATAATCCCCTCAATAATTTCTATGTACCGGTTAATTTGTTTGTATTTATCCTGCATATCTTTTTTAACAAGGCCATCAGCAGTTGTAATGCCAAGTTCTTTCAAATAAATATTACCGGCAGTTTTTATTATTCGGATTTTTTCATTATCATGTTGATTTGACTGTGCGGGTGTAATTAAAGAAGCAGGCTTGTTAACGATTTTTGCAGTGCCATTTTTTTGAATTGAAAAATGTAAATCGTTTTCTGTAGTAAAAATATCCGCATTGTTAAATTCATCATGCATCATTTTTTCTATCAGTACAATACTTTCTTTTACATCAAAATTTTTGGTGATGTCGTTTGTTGGATACCTGTAAACAAAAGATAATTTTACTCCTTTTTTTAATAATACAGGTTTTATAAAAACAGTTTTAAGATCAGCAGTTTTTACTTTTCTATTACCTAATGTAATCTTAATAAGCGTTTGCTTTTCAGTAGTTACAGCAAGCTGTTGAAGAAAAGATTGTAGCTCTTCGGCCATGTATAAATTATGGTTGAATATTTTAAGTACACAAATGTAAGAGGGGTCTGCATAAATATATCTACTCGGCAGTATTAAAAACTGCATAAGCTTAAACCATATTTTTTAAGCAAATAATAAAAATATGGCCTTGCAAATAATAGTTAGCCCTTTAATTCTTCCTCAATGCTTTCATGAAAATTAACTTCATTTTCCAGTATCCATGCAGGTAATTGTTGCTTAATAATTTTCCATTCAGCATCTTCTTTTTGCATTTCAAAAAGAATCCTGTTATCACGGTTGTCTACTACGTTAACGGAGAAAATACCAGGATGTGTTCCGGAATTATATCTCCTGAAATTAAATTCTCTCAGCCGGCCATCAGCTTTGATTAATTTGGTAAACTGTATGTTTTTTATAAAT
>JAYVZR010000283.1:0-4563 GCA_043783135.1 Ferruginibacter sp.
TAACCACTAAGAAATCATAATCGCTAATGTATTCATAAAGAATACCATCTTTACCTTTGTATCTGTGTTCTACAAATGTGCCTTTTGCATAGCTTCCAAATAAAATAATCTTTCAGGATTAACTACCTTTTTTATAATATCAACAACCTTCAAGATTTGCTCTTCCTTTGTTTTGGGGAGATATGAAAGAGATGGTTTCATTTAAATGCTTAAGTTGCAAAATTAAGCTGTGGCAAATTCCTTTTTAGTATTCAAAGAACGATATTAAATGAAAAATTAATCCGGCTAATTGTTCAGCCATTAAAGCGATTCATTTTCAGCAGTACAATTACCTATAATGATTCGCTGTATACCATGCGGTAAAAATACTTTGTCATAAGCTGGTAAAATATAAAATAATACAAGTAGTTAAATACTTTTATTCAAATACTTTATTTATCTTTACAAAATATTTAAACTTAAAATATTAGCACATGGAAACTTTAGAAGAAAACATCCTGAATGTAACATTACTTGAACCAAGACAAAAGCACCCAACCATTTTTGTTCGTTTTGATGAGCTGGAAGAAGGGGATGCTTTAACCATCCATAACGACCATGACCCCAAGCCGCTTTATTATCAGTTGCTGGGCGAAAGGGGAAATATTTTTATTTGGGAATACCTGGAGCAGGGGCCGGAAAGCTGGAAGGTTAAAATTACAAAACGTGTTACCGGAGAAAATGAAGAAACGCTTGGACAGATTGCTGCAAAAGATTTGCGCAAGGCAGAAATATTTAAAAAGTACGGCCTTGATTTTTGTTGCGGGGGAAAGAAAACCGTTAAAGAAGCCTGTGCTGAAAAGGGCCTGGATGTTACAAAGGTTGAGAAGGAATTACAAAATGCTGATAAAAATCCCACTGCCAGGCAATTGCCTTATGGCGATTGGCCACTTGATTTTCTGGCAGATTATATTGTGAATACGCATCACAGTTATGTAAAAAAATCATTGCCCGATTTGAGGACTTATGCAGCCAAAGTTGCAGGCGTACATGGCAGTCATCATCCGGAATTGTTGCGCATAAATCAGTTGGTAGAAGACGTAAATGCAGAGTTGAGTACCCACATAATAAAAGAAGAAAAGGTATTGTTTCCTTATATTAAAGAACTGGTAGCAGCGAAAGATAAAAAACAACCTCCACAGGCCGCACATTTTGAAACTGTACAAAATCCTATTAATATGATGGAGATGGAGCATGAACTGGTAGGCAAAAACTTATCGGAAATAAGAACGCTCAGCAACAATTATGCGTTACCTGAAGATGCCTGTGCAAGCTATAGTTTGCTGTATAAAATGCTTGCAGAGTTTGAAGATGATCTGTTTACACATATTCACCTTGAAAATAATATCCTGTTTCCTAAAGCAGTGCAAATAGAAAAACAATTAAACCTGCGAGAAACTGCCAATTAAAAAAAGTACCTGCTGTCTTATTTTTTTACCAGCTTACCCAATGGTTTAAAAATAAAACAGGTTGGGTACTAAATAAATCAGGATATTTTAGTGAACATTACAATTGCATAAATGTCTGCAATCTTTGTTGAAACCGGTAAATGAATTTAATCAACCATTAACAAAAAACCGTGCTGCAGAAATACCTGAAGGGAATAGTAAAAAGTTAAACGGTTATTATCCATATTTTAAATGACATGATTATTAATGCAAACACCAAAATAGCCACTGTTTTAAAACAGCAGCCGGCTGCACTGGAAGCAATTATAAGCATTAGCCCCAGGTTTGTAAAATTGCGCAATCCAATAGTAAGAAAACTAATGACGGGCAGAACCACTTTGGCAATGGCAGCAAAAATAAGCAGTTGTGCCATTACAGATTTTTACAACAAATTAAGGCCCCTTGGTTTTGAAATTGATGTTGAAACGCAACCTGCAGAGGATGATAAAAAAGGACTGCCCGGCTTTGTTACCTCATTAAAACCTGCTGATATTTTTGAGCTGGATGTTCGCCCGGTCATAGCATCGGGTACAGATCCGCTCAACTTAATCATTGAAAAAATTAAAACTATCAAAGCGGGGCAGGCATTAAAAATCATCAACAGTTTTGAGCCCATACCTTTAATATTGCTGCTGGAGAAAAGAGGGTTTATAAGTTATACCGATGCAATAAATGAACAGGTTACAGAAACATATTTTTATAAAAATCCGGAATCGTTACCAACGGAGATAGCAGTTCCTGCTGATGTTTCGAAGGGTTGGGATGAAGTGATGCTTCAATTTAAAAATCATATTCAACACATTGATGTGCGTATGCTTGAAATGCCGGCACCTATGTTAACCATATTGGATGCACTCGAAAACTTACCTGCTGAAACCGCATTGCTGGTGCATCATAAACGCATACCTGTTTTTTTATTGCCGGAATTAGCAGATAGAAAATTCGACTACCGCATCAAAGAAATTTGTGATGGTGAAGTAAATCTTTTAATTTTTAAAAGTTGATATGCCTGCTTCAAATAACAATAACAACCCTATTAAAAATACCAGCTTTAAAGTAGTATTGCCATTTTATATGTATGCATCTTTAGCATTGCTTGTTGGGTGCATACTTTTATTTACTTCATCATCAGCCTTTACACAACATTATTTTCACCCGCAAACATTGGCCATTACGCATACTATGGCCCTGGGCTGGGGAACAATGATGATACTGGGTGCAGGCCATCAGTTGCTCCCGGTTTTAATTGAAACAAAATTATTCAGCAATATCCTGGCTTACCTTTCATTCATTTTTGCAGCCACAGGAATTCCTTTGCTAGTGTATGCCTTTTATACATTTAATATGAATTGGCCGGCACAATTTGGCGGCATCTTTATAAATGCGGCCATTGTTTGTTACCTCATAAACTTTGCCATCAGCCTTGGTAAAAGCAAACAGGATAATGTACATGCCGTGTTTGTTTTTACCGCCACTTTATGGTTATTGCTTACTACATTGATGGGGCTTTTACTGGTATATAATTTCACCCTTGATATTTTGCCATCAAACTCATTAATGTACCTTCCGTTGCATGCACACATGGGTATTGCCGGATGGTTTTTGCTGATGATTATTGGTGTTGGCTCCAGGCTGATACCCATGTTCCTCATTTCAAAATATAACAATCCAACATTGTTATGGATTATGTATGCTTTAATAAATACCGGCCTTACATGTTTTATAATAATCAATATTTATTTACATACAACAGGCTTGTATTTATTTCCTGTTGCAGCCATCATAGCAGCTTTGCTGCTGTTTGCATATTATTGTAACAATGCTTACCGGCAAAGGATACGCAGGCATGTTGACGGGCAAATAAAAATTTCATTACTGTCTGTTTTGATGATGGTACTGCCGTTAATTTTTTTAATTATTATGATAGTAATCCTGATAAATGCTAAAGAAAATATCCAACTCGTTTTACTCTATGGCTTTACTATTTTTTTTGGATGGATTACTGCCATCATTTTTGGAATGACATTTAAAACACTGCCATTTATTGTTTGGAATAAAGTATATCATCTTAAAGCCGGGTTGGGCAAAACACCCAATCCCAAAGATTTATTCAGTAGTAAAATATTTACAGCCATGACAATAGTTTATGTATCAGGCTTTATTTTATTTGCTATAGGTATTCTTTTTTCCGGCATGTTTGTTTTAAAATTGGCAGCTACGCTTTTATTGCTGGCAGCTATATTGTACAACTGGAATGTATTTAAATTAGTATTGCATAAACCCGTAAAGCCATGAATGTAATAACCAATAATAATATTAAATGCACCGTTGCACTCGCCGTATTGCAGAATGTGATGGATCCGGAAATAGGGTTGAACGTAGTTGACCTTGGGTTAATTTACCAAATAGATTTTGATGAAGATAACAGCAATATTTTTGTTTCCATGACATTGACCACGCAGTTTTGCCCGATGGGAGAATCCATTGCTGATGCGGTAAGCCATGCCATTCAACAGGCTTTTACAAATTATAAAGTGCAGGTTAATTTAACTTTTAACCCGCCCTGGAAAAATGAAATGATATCTGAAGAAGGGCAACAATTTTTAAACAAATAATTATGCTGAGTTATACCTGTAAAACTGCCGTGAAAGCTGTTATCTACCTTGCTTCAAAATTTCAATCAGGTGAAAAATCGGGTATCGTTGAAATTGCCGGACATCTGCAGGCTAGTGAACATACCGTGGGTAAAATGCTGCAAACGCTGGTAAAACAAGATGTGATCAAAAGCCTGAAAGGCCCGTCTGGCGGGTTTTATATCAGTAAAGCCCAGTTACGTCAACCCATCATAAATATTGTAGAAGCCATTGATGGCAACCAGGTGTTTAAAGAATGCGGTTTGGGGCTAAGCAAATGTTCATCCACACACCCCTGCCCAATACATGATGAGTATAAAGCAGGCAGGGATATCATTGAAACATTGTTCAGGAATAAAAAAATTATTGATTTATGCGAACCTGTAAGTAATGGCCTCACCTATTTATTTGGATAATTGAACAACTGCCTTTGAGTTAAAAAA
>JAYVZR010000284.1:0-4562 GCA_043783135.1 Ferruginibacter sp.
TGGTTTGCTGATAAAAGTTTTTTGGTAAAAACAGATACATTACAATTGGCTTCCGGTAAAATAATAAAAGTGGCTGCGTATTATCCACCCAAACAAATAGATTACTGGAGCAAAAGCATTCTATTTATAAAACAATCTATCATTACCCGCAGCAGTTATTTAGGCGAGTATCCATACAATACAGTAACTGCCGTTGGAGCCGAAATGGGTTTTTCCGGTGGTATGGAATATCCCACTATCACCTCCATTTCACCCGTGCAAAGTGAAGCTGATTTAGAAAGCACTATTGAACACGAAGTTGGCCACAACTGGAACTACGCCATCATTGCCACAAACGAAAGAACCTACCCATGGATGGATGAAGGCATTAATACTTTTTTTGACAACCGTTATTATAAAACAGGCAGTAATATCAGTAATACTGACAAAGATTTTGTGGGTTTTGTTGAAAAAAGAATGCCTGTTGATGAAGGGAAATTTGCTGCAGACAATTTATATGCAACTCAAAAAGATCAGCCGATTGCAACAAGCTCAGAAAATTTCAACGAAATAAATTACAATTCAATTGTTTATTACAAAACGGGCCAATGGATGAAAATGCTGGAAGACAGTTTGGGCAAAACTGTATTTGATAAGTGCATGCAGGAATATTACCGCCGATGGCAATTTAAACATCCATATCCCGAAGACCTAAAAAATGTTATGGAGGAAGTGAGCAAAAAAAACCTTGCTCCTGCATTTGGGTTATTGCATACAAAAGGGCCGCTACCGGAAAAGCCTATTAGAAAGGATACTAAATTTATGCCTCTCTTTGGTTTTAAAGATACCGATAAGCATCATTATATTTTTGCTGCTCCGTCAATTGGCGCCAATGTCTATGATAAAACGATGTTGGGTATTTTGGTACACAATTATACTTTACCTGCAGAAAAATTTCAATTTTTGTTTGCTCCCATGTATGGCACTGGAAGCAAGCATTGGAATGGATTGGGAAGATTGAGCTACCATTGGTATCCCGGCAGTAACGGGCAAAAAATTGAACTGATATTAGCTGGTGCAGCTTTTAGCGACAATGAATTTACAGATTCTGTAAATAATAAAACTATTTTACGCTTTAGTAAAATTGCCCCTTGTGTAAAATATATTTTTGCCAATAAAAACCCCCATAGCCAGGTCACAAAATTTATACAATGGAAAACATTTTTTATACAGCAACAGGAATTGCTTTTTAAAAGAGATACCATTAATCAAAAGGATGATATTAGTTTCCCTGTAAACAGCAGTTATATAAATCAGTTGCGCTTTGTGTACGAAAATAACCGTGTTTTGTATCCATACAATTACCAGCTGCTGGCAGAACAGGGCAACAGTTTTTTAAGATTGGCCTTTACCGGCAATTACTTTTTTAATTATGCAAAAAGTGGTGGCATGAATGTTCGTTTTTTTGCAGGTAATTTTTTCTACCCCGGTAAAAAAACATTTTTAAAACAATTTGAAACAGATGCGTATCATTTAAACATGAGCGGCCCTAACGGAAAAGAAGATTATACTTTTAGTGATTATTTTATCGGAAGAAATGAATTTAGCGGTTTGCCATCGCAACAGATAATGAAGCGGGATGGGTTTTTTAAAGTGAGGACCGATCTGCTAAATGATAAAGTTGGCAAATCAGATAACTGGCTGATGGCAGCTAATTTTACAACAGACATTCCAAAAGCAATTAATTTTTTACAGGTGCTACCCTTTAAAATTCCGTTAAGGGTTTTTGTAGATTTTGGCACTTATGCAGAATCATGGCAAAACAATTCAACAACAGGAAGAATAATTTATGATGCCGGCTTACAATTATCTTTATTTAAGGAAGTAGTGAATATTTATATACCCCTATTTTATAGCCAGGTGTACAGGGATTACTATAAATCTACCAGCCCCGATAACACATTCTTAAAAACTATTTCATTTAGTATTGACATACAAAATTTTAAATTAACGAGCATTGTACCTCAACTCGCTTTCTAACAGTGGCTATACGATATATTACATATCAGCAAATTGACAAAATAAAATGGGATGCCTGTATTCATAATGCGAGCAATGGATTAATATATGCTTACTCTTTTTATTTAGATACCATAGCAAAACACTGGGATGCAATTGTATTAAATGATTATGAGGCAGTAATGCCACTGACATGGAATAAAAAATATGGCATTGCTTATTTGTATCAGCCATTTTTCACCGCCAGCCTGGGTGTGTTTGGCAATATGTTCAATGCCGCTTTGGTAAATGATTTCCTAAAAACCATTCCTGCTAAATTTATGTATTGGGATATTTATCTCAATGCTGCAAATAGTTTTCCATTAAATGATTTCGTTTTATACGAAAGAGTAAATTATGTGCTGCCACTAAATAATCTGTATGAAAATTTATTTGCCAACTTCAGGGACAATACAAAACGCAACATAAAAAAAGCTGCACAATTAAACTGTGTTGTAAAAAAAGATATCCTAATAGATGATGTAATTGCACTGGCAAAAAATCAATCTAAAAACTTTTCGCCCGTTACAACAGGTGATTTTAATAATATAAAAAATATATACCAGCAGCTTCAGCAACAAAAAAAAGTAATCACCTATGGTAGTTTTTTACCTAACGGTGAGTTAGTTGCTTCTGGTGCATTTTTCTTTTCGCATGGCAGGGCCTATTATATATTGGTGGGCAATCATCCCAATGGTAAGACAATTGGAGCATCGCATTCACTCATTAATGCATTTATTAAAGATTATGCAGGGCAAAATATATTACTTGATTTTGAAGGAAGCGATATTGCTAACCTGGCATTTTTTTACAGCAGCTTCGGGGCAATAGTAGAAAAATTTGCCGGATTAAAATTGAATAAATTACCTTTTTGGATGAAATGGTTAAAACGATAAGGGTTACCGTTATATTAAAGATAAAATCTCTTCTGCCACAACAATATCAACAGGC
Organism: Ferruginibacter sp.; assembly: GCA_043783135.1. Classification (GTDB taxonomy): domain Bacteria; phylum Bacteroidota; class Bacteroidia; order Chitinophagales; family Chitinophagaceae; genus Ferruginibacter. Next base: position 2,989 of record JAYVZR010000284.1, read on the forward strand.
CTTGTAATTTTAATATTGTTCTCCTCTCCTTCTATCAAATTAACCTTTAATCCAAAGGCTTGCACTACACTGGCTTCGTCGGTGAATTTATCCTTATAGTCAATTTTAAAGGCGGGCAATAATATTTTGCTGTGAAAGGTTTGAGGTGTTTGTACCATTTTTATCCTTGTACGATCAATGGCTTCATTCTCCTCTCCCCTGATCAAACGTACACTGTCTTTACAATTTGTTACCGGTATGGCTGAACCTACCTCCATGGCCGCTTCATAGCAACGATAAATAAGATCATTTGTCAGCAGGCATCTTACGCCATCATGAACAAATACAATGCACTCTTCATTTATCAAATTCAATCCATTTTGCACGGAGTGAAACCTTGTTCTGCCACCTGTTGCTATCTGAATCCTTTTATAGTCAAAAAATGCATCTATGATTTCCTGCCCTGCAGCAATATATTCTTCCGGAAGTACCAGGATTATTGAAAGGTCTGTATACGATTGCAAAAAAGTATTAATAGTATAATATAATACGGGCTTACCCCTTAACAACAAAAACTGTTTGGGTATTTTATTATTCATCCTTATACCGCTTCCTCCGGCCACTATTACAGCAATCTTTTTCATTACTACAAAATTACAAATTTTCAGGTACAATCAGATTCAAAAACTATTTTCCAGAAGCACTGATTCTGCAGGTAATTATCACCCAATCCTACTTTAAAACTTTGAGTAAACCCACCTGACGAATGCTGAAGTAAGAAAAGTAAAAATAAAAGTAAGGGATAAGCTTGTCATCACTGTACTACGTCAAAACATCTTACCACAGGCAGCAACCAAAGCAAAATTAATTATGGAAAATTTTCTCTCCAGCGCAGGGCTTAAGAAAGTTACGGTTACTATCACACCGTGATATGTCTGATTTTTGGATGTCTGATGTCTGATTTTTTTCAAGCCGAACAGGCTACTTTTTCAGCTATCCTTTGTCAAATATAAAAATATAATTGTGGGTACTATTCAAGAAACAAATGCATCAGCGAGTTAGTACAAATCAGACATCAAAAAATCAGACATCGACATTGTTCTTGTAAATGCTCACGAAATTTGTTCCATCGCTGCTTCTGGCGCCACGGTACATTCCTGCACTGTTAAATATTAATGACATACTGCCTTGTGCATCTGCGCCAATCATTCCACCTTCACCATCCATTTTTGGCAACTTGATATTTACCACTTCGTTCATCGCTTCGGCCAGGCTCATGCCCTTATATTCCATCAGGCAACTAACATCATAAGCCGCTACGCAACGTATAAATGGCTCACCATGACCGGTACAACTGATGGCGCAGGTTTTATCATTGGCATAAGTTCCGGCGCCTATTAAAGGGCTATCACCAATGCGGCCATATTTTTTATTCGTCATGCCGCCGGTGCTGGTTGCGCCGGCAATATCGCCGTTTATATCGCATGCCACTGCGCCCACTGTTCCAAATTTTTTGTCCTTCATCAGTTCTTCAACTCCCTTGTGTGTATGATCTAACGAATAATTATCGCTGTCTCTTATTTCCTTCCACTGGT
>JAYVZR010000285.1:0-4548 GCA_043783135.1 Ferruginibacter sp.
ATTATTACCAAAACTGCCATCTGGCAAAGCTGTATTCCTCTCCGCAATCGGGCGGTCATAATCAACAAAATTATTACCATCCGGAATTATTGAATACAACCTAAAATCTGCCCCTATCAATAAAGTAAAATATTTTACCTGCTGTGATAAATCCCATTGCCCCTGTATATTATATAAATTACTTTTTTGCCACATAGCAGCACCTCCGGTAATCGGCGCATTGGGTATAGCAGAAGATTTGATATCCCAATTGTTGATGCCGGTAATAGTGTCTTTTAATATGTCAAATCTTTCTGTACCAGGTTCTGCACGGCCCGCATCGGCTATCTGGCGTGCAAATTGTGTTGCCGCAGCAAGGTTTGCAGATGTTAAAGATCCCCCATGTGCAGATGCGTATGCATTTAGAGCCTTCTTATATTTTGCACTCCACACACTGCCGCTGCCGCCGCTGTATAAATCCATATTATCTGCCAATGGTTTTACGTTGTAAGAATCGCCGGTATTTTCGTGAGAGTAATACGCCTGAATAGAAAAGTTTTTTCCCTGTAATGATATCTGTTGGTTCTGCACAACTGCATTATTCAGTTTTACTTTATTTCCTCTTTGAAAAACCCCATCCAGTTCCCCATGACGGTAGGTATAATTCAGCAACAGGTTTGGAGTTAACCGGTAATATAATCCTGCATCAAACTTTATATTATCAACATTCGGATCTACCAGGTCTTTTTCCCAGTAACCGGTTCTTGCAACAGTTAAGGTTCTATTGTTTACCCCATCAATATTTAAACCTGTAACTGAAACGGTATTACTGCCCGCCAATGCATCATCACCATATTTGTTCCATCCATCATACGCCACATTATTAGCCCCGTCTAATACAGCATATCCTGGATTAGCCGTTTTTCTATTATTAGGATTTTGGTCTGTTTGTGTATTCGATATCCAGTCTGTGCCCTTAAAATAACTGGCATTTATCCTAAAGGCAAATTTATTTTTGTATGCCTTTGCAAAGCGTATAGCCGTTTCTGTAAGCATGCTCGGGCTTATGTCAGGATCGTTAACATGATTTACCCCTACCCTTTGAAAAAAGCTTAAACCTGCTGTTTTAAAAGGATCTTTTGTTATAAGATTCGCCATTCCATTAATGGCGTTTAAACCATATAAGGCAGAAGAAGCACCTGGGGTTATTTCAATACTCTGTACATCCAGTTCTGTTGGCCCAATGGCGTTACCCAAAGGAACACCCAATGTTGCAGACTGCATATCAACCCCATCAACCATTTGCATAAACCTAAAATTGTTGGGGATATTAAAGCCTCTTGTATTAGGCACTTTAAAAGTAATCGAAGATGTAGTTAACTGAACACCTTTTACATTGCCCAATGCATCATAAAAACTAGCAGCCGGTGTTTCTTTCAAGGCCCTGATATCCAATTTTTCAATGCTTACCGGCGAGCGCATCAATTTTTCAGAAGTACGGCTTGCGGTAACTACTACTTCATTGGCTAAATAAGTTTGCGTATTTAACTGAATAGCTAATTTACTGCTGGTGTTTTTTATAACCAGTTCCTGCGGTGTAAATCCCTGAGAAGAAACAACCAGCGTAATAGGTAATTTCAGGCTGGTAACTATAGAAAATTTACCGGTGGAATCTGATACAGATCCTATTTTCGTCCCTTTAATAGAAATGCTTACTGCCTCAAGACTTTCGTGATTTTCGCCGACTACCCGGCCGCTCAAAATAACAGCGCCATTTAATTGTGCCAATGTAAATAATGGTAATCCCGTAAATAAAAATAATAAGACTCTTTTCATGTTGTTTGTTTTAGTATGGTCTGATTAATTTAGTCTATTATTTTAGTAGACTAATAAGTTAAAAAAATAGAATGGAGAATAATTACATTATGCTGCAACATCGTTGCTGAAGGAGACACGGATAAAATATAATTGCTTTTTGTTTCATCTGCATTTAAATTAAGGGCAAATATACATTGGATTTAATAGTCTACCAATTTTATAGACTTATATTTAAAAATATTTTTTTTCAGGAATAAAAATAAGATTATAGAAAAATTGCCCTGCTAATAGTAATTAAGCTACATATGATAACTACAACACCCACTGCAATAAACATCTTTCTTGTTGGAAGTTTGGCGGTAAGCATGGCAGAAAAGGGTGCAGTAACAATACCTCCAATAAGCAATCCGGCTACTACGTTCCAGTGATGAATGCCAATTGTAAATATAAAAGTAATGGCACTTGCTACGGTAAGAATACATTTTGCAAAAGTAGAACTGCCAATTACAAACCTTGGCGTATGGCCGTTTTTTATAAATGTACCGGTAACCAATGGCCCCCACCCACCACCACCAAAAGAATCTATAAAACCACCGACAAGGCCCAGTACAGTTATATTACTTTTTTTCTTTTTTGTATTGGTTTCTTTTTTTCTAAAAGCGTTTTGTAAAATTCTAATTCCGAGGTACATGCTGTACAATGCAATAAAAGGCTTGGTTACCTTGGCATACCTTTCACCAACATAAGTAAGCGCCAAAGCTCCAATAACTGCACCTATGATTGCGGGTAAGGCAAGGGCTCTTGCAAGTTTTTTATTAATATTTCCTAATTGCCAGTGACTGATAGAACCCGCAGCGCTGGTAAATGCTTCAGCCGAATGTATGCTTGCACTTACTACGGTTGGAGGAACATTCATGATTAATAAAAGCGATGTGCAAATAACTCCGTATCCCATACCCATTGAGCCGGCAACCACTTCTGCACCAAAACCTATTAACAGCATCCAGTAAAATATATGGTTATCGCTATTGAGTGCGGTTTGTAAACGGGTAAGTTGTTCTGCGGATAAAAAAAAATAAGAAAATATAACAGTGATTAATAAAATGGCAATGGCTATAATATATTTGTTAACCACTTTTCTTCTCGAAGAGTTAAATTCCTGTTTGGAGGAAACAATATCACTTGAATGAATGATATTTTCGATAGTATCTTCCTGCGGCTTATTTGACATTATTATTTTTCCGTTAATTTTTGGGTTATCTCATTCAGTTGCTTAACCTTTTCCGTGAAATCTCCGGATATTTTATTCCGGATATTTTGCATATTTTTTAATAGATCATCTATTTCACCGGGCAATGTTTCATTCAACACTTCCTTTATTCGTTTGGCAATAGTAGGCGATTTACCATTGGTACTGATAGCAATTTTAAGGTTGCCTTTTTGTACAATTGAACCAAGATAAAAATCACATAGATCAGGCTTATCAGCTACATTTATTAAAATACCTTTGCTTTTTGCATCAGCAGCAACCTGACTGCTGATAAAAGCATCGTTGATGGCAACTATCGCAATATCAATATTATCAAAGTCGCTCAGGGTATAGGGCCTTTCTATCAAACTAACTGCAGAATATGCTTTAACCAATTCTTTTATTTCAGCACTAATTTCTGTGGCAACCAATACAATTTTTGCTGCAGGCGAATTCGACAATATAGCCTGCAGTTTTTCCATACCCACATAGCCCCCGCCTACTATAAGTAGGCGTAATTGATTTAACTTTAAAAAAACAGGAAAAAGTTCATTACTCTCCTGTGTGCCAGGTTTTGCCATCGGCAGCAAATATACATAAATCTCTACTAAATTAGTAGACTAATGAAAATATTTTTTATTGGGATAGATAAAGTTCAGGATACAGCTAAAACCCGTGGCTTTGTTTTGATTACCCTGATAGCATCGCCTGCCTGCATGGTTCCTTTTTGCTTAAACAATATATTTTGTCCGAAATATACTTTGTTATCCATGGTTCTGTATTGGGCAAAGGTTTTTAAAGGCTCCTTTGTTTTAAGGGCATTAACCTGGTCGATGGTGGTAACTGTGCAACGGGAACATAATTTTACACCATACAAATCAATTTCATTTACCACTATATGCTCCATTATATCTTCATCATAAGGGCCGCCACCGGTAAAAACAATATTAGGTCTGAAACGGTTCATTGGCAAAGGTTCTGATAAACGGCTGTTCAAATCATCCAGCGATGCCTGCCCAATCATCAACAAGGGATACCCGTCAGAAAAACTTGTGATCTCATTATTTTGGGCATAGCGTTCATCTACCTTTCTTTTTTCTGCATCTGGCATGTACACAAGCCTGCAGGGCATGAGTAACTTTTTGGAAAACCATTCATCAGCACTCTCACTTACATACTGAGCATCACATTCATCGTCCCATACTTTTACTTTACTTGTTTGGTTGGGCAAAGGATGCAATGGCACGGCCACTTTATCAGTGATATCGTTTTTGTGATAAATAATCAACTCATTATTTTCAATTGCTGTTTGTAACAAACTCATTACAGCATATTCTCTTTGAGTAAGAAAATTATTATGCTCATCCACCAGCATCCATCTTCTATCGTATTGAAACCCCCTGTCAGTTAATTGCGCAGCAGGCAGTTCAATACCGCCCAGCGATTTAATGGGGTAAATAAAGAGTTGGCTAATGGTGTACATATTTCAAAGGTGGTGATTT
>JAYVZR010000286.1:0-4548 GCA_043783135.1 Ferruginibacter sp.
TCTGGATTAAAATTTTTTAAATTGAACGGGATATACTTTACATAAGGATACCAAGGAGCAGTTTTTGCATTTTCAATATTAGAGGAAGTTGCTATTACGAGGATTTTTTTTAAAAGCAATGTTTCTATCACATGATTGCCAATAAACCCGGTTGCCCCCGTAACTAATATTTTTTTTATCAATTTTATACTATTTGAAGATCAGGTACCGCCGTTACAAATTTGCCACCCCAATCCCTGATATAGGAAAGTTGATGGATTATTTCATCTTTAATATTCCATGGAAAAATGATTACAAAATCTGGTTTTTCAGCTTTCAAATAGAGTTCATTTACAACAGCTATATGACTGCCAGGCAAAAATTTATTTTGCTTATTGGGATTGGCATCTACCACAAAATCTATCAGGTCATTCTTAATACCACAATAATTCAACATCGTATTTCCCTTAGCTGCTGCTCCATAAGCAGCTACTTTTTTCCCTGCTCTTTTTTGTTCTATTAAAAATGAAGTAATATCCAATTTTATTTTGAATGCTTTTTGCTGAAAGTGGTCATAATAAGTCAACCCCGTAAGCCCTTTACCACTTTCCTTCTCCAATAAATTTGCCACATTTGTGCTGATACCTTTTCCATCATCCTCAATATGTTTTGCAAAAATTCGCAATGAGCCGCCATGTGTAGATAATTCCTCTACATCAAATATTACTAACCCCTGGGATTCAAAAATCTGCTTTACTGTATAAAATGATAAATAAGAAAAGTGCTCATGATAAATGGTATCAAACTGATTATTGTCCACTAACTGCATCAGGTGTGGAAATTCCATTGTGATTACCCCTTCCTCTTTTAAAATAATTTTCATACCTCCTACAAAATCCAAAATATCAGGAACATGTGCCAATACATTATTGCCTAAGAGAAGGTCGGCTTTAATATTTTTTGAAACCAACTTCTTAGCTAAACGTACGCCAAAAAAATCAATTACTGAATCAATCCCTTTTTCGCTGGCGGCTGCCGCAGTATTTGCTGTAGGTTCAATTCCCAATACAGGAATTTCTTTTTCTTTAAAGTACTGCAGCAGGTACCCATCGTTGGATGCAACTTCAATTACCAAAGAATTTTTATTACAACCAAACCGGTCCGTCATCATTTCAGTATATTTTCTGGCATGTTGCAGCCAACTGGTACTGAAAGATGAAAAGTAAACATAATTACTATCAAAAATTGCATCTGATTTTTTATACTCATCAACCTGCACTAAAAAACACTTGTGGCAGGTATATACTTTTAATGGAAAATATGTTTCCGGCTCAGATAACTGTTCTTTTGTTAAAAAAGAATTGGAGGCCGGCGAATTTACCAGGTCAATAAAAACATTCGTTAATGCTGTTTTACAAAATCGGCATTGCATAATTAAATTCCTTTAAAGTTTGTATCCAATACCGGATGCCCGTTGTCTCTGGCCGAAATATTAGTAACGGGTAATGGCCAGGTAACATTGATTATTGAATCATTATAGTTTATCCCTCCTTCTACACCTGGTTCATAAAATTGAGAATGGTTATAAATCAATTCACAATTATCACTCAATGCCTGAAAACCATGTGCAAAACCTTCCGGTATATATATCATTTTTTTATTTGCGGCTGAAAGCTCAATACCTTCCCATCGTAAAAATGTTTCAGAACCTTTTCTAATATCTACAATAACATCATACACAGCTCCAGCAACACAACGCACTTGCTTTATTTCGCTGAAAGGAGGCAATTGATAATGCATTCCCCTGATTGTTCCTGATTGGCTTGTAAATGAATGATTTGATTGTACCCATTCTTTAGTAAACCCAATCTTTGCAAATTCATTTTTACAATACGTTCTGGCAAACCAACCTCTTTCGTCTGTATACAGATCAAGTTCAATAACATAGCTACCTTTTAATGCCGTCTCTGTAAAAATCATAACTGCTGGTAGTTTTTTATTTGCTGCAAGGTATATTCAAATTTTGTGGCTGATGGTTGCTTATACCAATCAATTGTCCATTGAATTGCATCCTTGCTTTTTAATTTTGGTTGCCAATTTAACTCTTTTATTGCTTTACTAATATCCAATTGCAATAACCCTGCTTCATGTGGCTGTTCTATTCCGGAAATATCTTTCCATTCTCCTTTACCCCAGCATTTCAATGCAATATTCACCAAATCTTTTACCGGTAAGTGATCATCATGTAAAGGGCCAAAATTATAGGCCCCCGAATATTTTATGGCATTTTCATGCAACAACATTCCTAATATCAAATACCCATTTACCGGTTCTAAAACCAATTGCCATGGCCTTACAGAATCCGGGCTTCGTACTATCACTGTCTCGTTTGCAATAAGTGACCGTACTATGTCCGGAACAATCCTATCCTTACTCCAGTCACCTCCTCCAATTACATTTCCTGCCCTGGCACTGGCCACCGCTTTTTGATGAAAGGAATATTGCTTTGGGTTAAAGAATGAATTTCTAAATGAACTAACCACTAATTCTGTGGCGGCTTTGCTTGCACTATAAGGATCATAACCACCCAAAACATCGTCTTCTTTATAATGATAATTTGTTTCCCTGTTATCATATACTTTATCGGTGGTAATAACCACTAAAGTGCATTTGCCTGGCAACAGGTTTATAGCTTCCAAAACATTTGCAGTACCCACAACATTTACATCAAATGTTTCTGCCGGTACTTCGTACGAGCGCCTGACCAGTGCCTGCGCTGCCAGATGAAAAATAATTTCTGGCTGGTAATCAAGAATTTCTTTTTTTAATTTTTCACTATCCCTGATGTCTCCAATTACATGTTCGAAAGATATTTCATTTTCAATGATTGAAAATAAACTTTTGCTATCGGGTGCTTCAAGTGCGTATCCTTTTATTTTGGCACCAAGCAAGTGGAGCCAGGTTATCATCCAAGCACCTTTAAAACCGGTATGGCCAGTAACAAATACTTTTTTGCCTTTATAGAAAGCAGCTACTGACTGATTTACCATACTTTCCATTTTGCCTTGTTTGTTTTCCAGAATTCTTCCAATTCAATTTTATCCCTTAAGGCATCCATGCATTTCCAGAAACCCTTATGTTTAAATGCCATTAACTGTTTATCCATTGTTAACTTTTCAAGAGGTTCATCTTCCCACATCATATTACTCATATCTTCTTTCAGGTAATTAAAAACAGCTGGTTTTAAAACAAAAAAACCTCCATTAATCCATTTGCTTTCATCTTTTGCCTTCTCACGAAAGGAGACTACTTCACCATTTTGGCCAAGATCCATACCTCCAAAACGTGCATCCAATTGTATTGAAGTAACGGTGGCTATTTTATTATGAGCTTTGTGAAAAGCAATAAGGTCATTGATATTAACATCGCATAAACCATCTCCATAAGTAAGCAGAAAATCTTCTCCTCCTGTATATTTTTGAACTTGCTGTAAGCGGCCGGCGGTTTTAGTATTCAGCCCCGTTTCTACAAGGGTTACTTTAAACGCTTCTGCACTGGTGCCATGTATTTCTGTTTTATTATTTCGCAGGTCTACAGTGATATCAGAATTATGCAAAAAATAATTCATGAAATATTCTTTTATAACATATCCCTTATAGCCCAGGCAAATGATAAAGTCATTAAATCCATAATGACTATAACTTTTCATTATATGCCATAAAATCGGTTTCCCCCCTATTTCCACCATTGGTTTGGGCCTGGTGTCTGTTTCTTCTGAAATACGTGTTCCTAAACCACCTGCAAACAATACTACTTTCATTGAATAGCTTTTAATTTTTCCAAAAATAAAGTTATTACTTCAAGCTTATCAAATTCAGGCTTAAATTTTATGTTTTCAGTATAATAATGCAGCAAATTAAAATCATCAAATGGATGAAGTTTCGCCACTGTTTCGAAGTTATCGCATCCAAACTGGTTAGCAGCATTAAAATTGTTGATAAAACTTAACGGTAGTTTTTTATTACTGACCCATGCAGCAAAAACAAAAGGCAATCCGGTTAATTGTTTCCAACCCTCTCCTAAATCATAAATAAATGTAGAGTGCAACCGCTGTTTAAGGGCCCTGTCGCCAATTACCAATCCTGCGGTAGAGCCGGAGATATCTTTTTCATAACCTGCCTTTCCTTCTATTAAAACCGGTGAAATATTCCAAAGTTCTTTCAACAATATCTTTAAAAGTGCCACTGAGGTAAGGCTTTGATAATCTAATAAAATAGTTTCTATTTCAATTAAAGGCACATCGCTAAATAAACAAACACTGGCTACAGCTCCATCACAGGAAATACAATAATCAGATATTACGTGAAATTCAGGCAAATCTTGTATTATTGCTACTGGAACTAACCCTATATCTATTTCGTTATTGATTAATTTTAGGGCAATATTAGAAGGGTAATCAATCAAAATATCAATTTCATTTTTCATAATCCCTTTTTCAAATCCATAAATCAGGGGTTTTGTGTTTAGGTAACTAACCGCTCCCACTCTTATTTTTCTGTCCAATTGCTT
>JAYVZR010000287.1:0-11970 GCA_043783135.1 Ferruginibacter sp.
AATATCTGTTGCCAGGCTGGTAATGGAAAAAACACCCCACATAATTTTAGCAGGCGATGGGGCATTGCAATTTGCATTGGCCAATGGCTTTATAAAACAAAATTTATTGACGCCAAAAAGTGAACATGATTGGAAAGAATGGTTAAAAACTGCTAAATATGAACCAGTAAAAAATATAGAGAATCAATTGTACGATAAAAAAACTGATAAAATGCCTGGCGGCCCAAAAAATCATGATACTATTGGGATGCTTGCCATGGATAAGGCGGGCAATTTTAGCGGCGCCTGCACCACCAGTGGAATGGCTTATAAAATACATGGCCGTGTGGGCGACTCTCCGGTAATTGGGGCAGGGTTGTATGTAGATAATGAAGTAGGCGGCGCTACAGCTACAGGTGTGGGAGAAGAAGTGATACGCATTGTTGGTGCTCACCTGATTGTTGAATTAATGCGTCAGGGATTAAGCCCGGAAGCAGCCTGCAAAGAAGGTGTGGAAAGGATCATCAAACGCAATCCTAAAAAAGCAAAAGAAGTACAGGTTGGCTTTTTAGCTTTAAATAAAAAAGGTGAGTTTGGTGCTTATTGTTTACAGAAAGGATTTACATATGCTGTCAGAAACAACAAGGAAGAAAAAATATACACTGCTCCAAGTATTTATTAATAAAAAATATTACAAATAAAATATGGCTAATAAAGCAATTTTTGAAGTATGTGCTTTCAATATTCAGTCTGCTATCATTGCCGAAAGTGCAGGAGCTGCAAGAGTGGAACTATGTGATAACCCTGTTGAAGGTGGAACCACGCCAAGTTATGGTACAATAAAGCAAACAAGAGAAAGTATTTCAATTTTATTATACCCGATAATACGGCCTAGATCGGGCAATTATTTATATGATAAAAACGAAATGGATATTATACGTCAGGATATACTGATGTGTAAAGAACTTGGCTGTAACGGCATATCGGTTGGTGTACAAAAAATTGATGGCGAAATAGATATTGCATTATTAAAGCAAATAGTAGAATGGGCCTACCCCATGGGCGTTACTTGTAACCGCGCCTTTGATGCAACCCCTAATCCATTTAAAGCATTAGAAGATATAATTACTGCCGGTTGCGAAAGGATATTAACATCGGGCCAAAAAACTGCTGCGCCGGAGGCTGGTGAAATATTACACCAGTTAATACAACAGGCAGGGGAAAGAATTATCATTATGCCTGGCGCTGGTATTAAATCTACCAATATTGAAAAATTGATACAGCAATCCGGGGCAAAAGAATACCATGGTTCTGCAAGAAAGTCAATTGCTAACCCAATGATGTTTGCAAACCCGCTGGTAACAGATTTTGGTAATGTATATATTGCTGATGAGGAAGAAGTACGAAAAATAGTTTCCTGCCTATAAAGAAACCAATGAGTTTGGCATATATTTTTCTATATAGAAATCAGTTGTAACTATTCAACTTATCTTGCCAACATCATTTTAACGACGGAGTTTGGTTATTACTAATAATTTATTTTCCATTAAAACGAGCAAAAAAACAGTAACCCTGTAATTTTTTAGGTAGCTTTTTTGCAAAAAATGTTAATTTGGCATGGTTATAGAGATAATGGGTTCACCCCTGATAAAAGTATGTTTAGCTACTAATTGGTAGCTATATTTAAAAGTTGCAATTAAATTTTAAATATAAATATAAAAACCTAAAACAATGAGTACATCAAATTTTCCAACAGCAACAGTGGATAACCAACCTCCACGCAAAGACAATAAAAACATCATTATCGCCATACTGGCAATAGCATTGGTGGGTTTAGGAATCTATTCAATGGTTGGCAAAAAAGCTGCTGAAACAGTAATTCAGCAAAAGGAATCTACTATTTCCAAAGATTCAGTTGATATCAGTGAAATTCAAAAAAGTTTTGATGGATCGCTTGCCCGTCTTGATTCTATGGGAACAATAAACACTGCTTTATCAGCTAAGTTGACTGAAGGTAATACCCAGATTACTAAAGACAAAGCTCAAATACGCAGTATATTAAACAAAAAGAATGCTACCGCTGCTGAATTAGCAAAAGCAAAAACACTGATAAATGATTTAAATGGTAAAATAGCCGGCATGGAAGCGGAAGTAACCCGCTTAACTGCAGAAAATAAATCTTTAACGCAGGATAAGGTTGCATTAACAGCTGAGAAAGAAACCCTGACTCAAAACCTTACTACAACTACGGCTGCAAAAGAAGGACTGGAAAAGAAAGTGGATGTTGCTTCTACATTAAATGCTTCTAATATTCAAATTACCCCAATCAAGATTAAGGGTAATGGACAAGAAAAGGAAACCACTACAGCAAAACGTGTTGATAAAATAGTTATTTCATTTGATGTTGCTAACCGTATTATCCAGGCAGGTTCTGCAGATTTGTATGTATGTGTTATTGGCCCTGATGGAAAAACTATTGCTGCTGAAAAATTAGGTTCAGGAACTTTTACTACACGTGATGATGGTTCAAAAGAATATACTACCAAAGTATCAGTTGAATTAGAAACCGGCAAAAAGAAAAATGTCAATTTTGCTTTTAATCCCGGCGATAAATTCCAGGTAGGAAATTATACTATTCAAATTTATCATAATGGCTATTTGATTGGCGAAGGAACCCGTACCTTGAAAAAAGGTGGTTTGTTTGGCTAGTTTTTAAATACAATTTTGCATTATCCTTTAAATGGCTCCGGCAACCTGATTAATTTCAGGTTGCTATTTTTTTGTACATACTTCTCTTATTTCATCAAATGATTGATTTGGTATTTGTGCTTAATCATTATTGATTTTTAGCATCTATAAAAAATCAATTCCTGTTTTCTGCAATATTTCTGTACATTGAAAAAAATTAAGTACACAATATGGCTACACAAAGATTTACCGCACTGGATGTTTTTCGTGGTATGACGATTTGTTTTATGATTATCGTAAATACTCCCGGAAATGGAAACACCACCTGGTCGCCTTTATTACATGCGCATTGGCATGGCTTTACACCTACCGATCTTGTATTTCCTTCCTTCTTATTTGCAGTGGGTAATGCCCTAAGTTTTGTAATGCCAAAGTGGGCCAATCTGCCGACCGGTACTGTTGTTTGGAAAATATTAAAACGGACTTTTATTATTTTTTTACTGGGCTATTTAATGTATTGGTTTCCGTTTGTAAAGCAGGTTAACGGCAGTATTATATTTGCCCCTTTTAGTGACACACGTGTATTTGGTGTGCTGCAACGTATTGGATTGTGCTATGGCATAGCAGCATTATTATTATATTTTTTTAAACCAAAACTAACTGTACTCATCACTATTTCAATTTTAGCATTATACTGGATCATATTGTTATTGTATGGACAGGGCGATCCCTTTAGCCTGGAAGGAAATGCAGGTATATTATTAGATAAGTGGTTATTGGGCGACGCACATTTATACCATGGAGAAGGCGTGGCTTTTGACCCTGAAGGCCTATTAGGTACTTTACCGGCAGTTGGCAATGTTGTGGGAGGTTTTGTTGTTGGAAGCTTTATTCAAAAGTATGGAAAAACCTACGAAACATTAACCAAACTGTTACTGGCTGGCGCTGGCTTAATGGCGATTGCATGGACCTTGAATCACTTTATACCGGTAAATAAAAAGCTATGGACCAGTTCATTTGTGCTGCTAACAGTTGGGCTTGATTGCATTATTATTGCTGCTATTATTTATATCATCGACTTTTTACACAAAACAAAATGGACTTACTTTTTTGAGGTTTTTGGCCGCAATCCATTATTCATTTACCTGCTTTCCGAATTGGGTGTTATACTGCTGTATGTATTTTCCGTACATCCAAAACAGTCAGTGTACAAATGGCTGTATGATACTATTTATGTGCATGCCGGTGATTACTTGGGATCTTTTCTTTTTGCAGTAAGCATCATGCTGGTTTGCTGGCTGGCTGGGTATTTTATGGATAAGAAGAAGATATATGTAAGGGTATAATTTCGGCTGGATGGGCAAATAAAGGTTTTACACGTACTTTGTAATTACATACAAACTTAGGCAGTGATAACCGTCAATGCAAGTAAGAAATGCCATTTAAATGAGCAATTGTTGTTATAAATATTTTTATAATTAAGTTCTTTAAACTCATTTGTTCGGTAATGCTTTTTTTGTGATGTCAGATAATTGCTCCTGCAACATTTCTATAGTATTGTGGAAAGGAATTAATAAATTTTATTTCAGTATCCCCATAGCCCATTCAACAGCATACTTCGCTTTATAATATTTAATAGTCAACTCAATCTGCTTTTGTAGTATTTCAATTAATTTTACTTCCCTGCTATTAACTAAAAAAAGCGAACTTTCTCCTTGCGAAAATTTTAACTCCTCATTGTTGAGCAAGCTTTGATAATTACTGTACATACTTTGCACAGTTTGTAATTGTTGTTGCAATGCATTGTATTCATTCAGGTAAGTGCGGATTTTATTTTCCGTTTGCTGGCGTTTGTAGAGCAAGTCAAGATTTGTTTCTTTTATTTTTAATTGTGTCTTTTTATAGTCTCCGCGGGCTTCTCTTAAAAACAAAGGGATCTTAAACTCAACGCCCCATTTATAATTGTTTTCAATAAATACAGGATTAACATTTTTGAACACATTGTAATCCTGGTTTAACAGATTTGCTTTTACCGCAAAATATGGCAGCAGGTTTTGTAGTTTCAATTTACGTTCTACCTCCAGGCTGTTTAATTTATAGTCGTAAATTTTTAAGGAGGGGTTCTGTAATGCTGATTGGTTAAT
The DNA here is from genome assembly GCA_043783135.1 of Ferruginibacter sp. Classification (GTDB taxonomy): domain Bacteria; phylum Bacteroidota; class Bacteroidia; order Chitinophagales; family Chitinophagaceae; genus Ferruginibacter. Next base: position 4,812 of record JAYVZR010000287.1, read on the forward strand.
TAAACCGGTGATATTTTTATCAATCATATCATTAGCCGGTTGACGATATTCTGGCAGTTGATTTTCCTCCAATAGATAAATGCTGTCGTTTTCTTTCCATAAATAATTGGATAATTCTACTCCTGCATTTTTCCATTTTAAAAAAGCCTCTGTTTGCAGTAATTGGTAATTCTGAAACTGTGTATAAGCTTCTGTAGTATCCATTAAAGCCCTGTCGCCATTGGTAAAAGCAATACGCACCAACCGCAATCTCTTATCAGCTATATCTACAAATTTTGAATACGCAGTGTACTGCTGGTAGGCTCCAGCCCACTGGAAATAAGCCACATAAGATTCAAAGAGAAGATTATTGAAGATGATTAAACGCTCCTGGTCGCTTTGTTTGGTAAATATTTTTGCCTGTTGCAAAATTGCCCGTCTTTTATCCATCAGTAAACCTTTTGCCAAAGGCAATTCAATACCCAGGTAACTTGTTTTGCCTTTGGTGATTTCTGAGGATAAAAAATTACCACCATTATTCTCTAAACCAGCCTTTATATTACCCACAAGTAAAGGAATATTGAGTTCAGGATTATTGTAATAATAATAATTTGTACTATCAAAGGTTTTATTGCTCGCCTCCCATTGAAACGTAGGGTCAAAGTTTCCCTTTGCTGCCAATAATTCAGCATTGGCTTTATCAATCTGTATATCCGCCTGCCTTGCTATAGGATGGTATTTTTTTACTTGTTGTATAAAATTGTCAAGCGTTAAAATATCCTGTTGTATTGATTGGGCAAAACAGTTTTTACATACAAATAAAACAATCAGCAACAATAAAATATATCCTTTCATGTATAGTAAATTATTCCAATTTTTTTTCTGTTACATCTTTACCGGGTGTATAATACTCCGGTGGAAAACCATTTAATTGCGCCACAACTCATAATAAATGCTTACATCTTTCAGCAATGCAAGGCCATTGGCTCCGGCACCCCTCCTTAACTGTTGCGGCCACTTTTTTCCGACACTGTCTTCTGCTACCAATACCCTGAATTTTCCATTGCTGCTTACTGATGTTTCAATGGAAGAAACAGTACCACCAAATGTGCCGTAGCTACTTTTGGGCCAGCCGCTAAAAACGATGGCCGGGAAGCCATCAAAAACAAACCGCACTTTTTGCCCAATAATAATCAATGGCAAATCAACGGGTTCTACAAATAATTCGACTGCATATTGAATTGCGGACGGTACAATTTCTACTATCATTTCACCTTCTTTCAACATTTCATTAAGGCCTGCTTTTTTTGCTTTGATAACCTGGCCGTTTTGTGGCGCAATTATGTAGTAAATGATTCCTTGCATCATAATTGGCATACAGGTTTTGCAGTTTTGCTAAATCAGCCTGTATAGATGCTGCATTGGACAGTGCTGAAAATTTATCTCCTTCAGCTTTTGAAATTTTGTCTGTATAGTCCTGTATGGTGCTGTTCTTTTCAATCCTTAAATTGGTAAGCTCCTGCTTGCTTTGTAAATATTTATTTTCTGCACTAATTTTTTTTGCACCTGCAGTTTGAAAATTTACTTTTCTTTTTTCAAAATCTACAAGCGAAATAACACCGCTGTCAAGCATAAGTCTTGCAGCTTCTATCTGCCTGTTATAAACTAATAGTTCGTTGTTTACGGCAATTAAATCTGCGCTGTCGCTTGCCACTTTTAATTGCTGCTGTAATAATTTATTATCTAGCGATTGAAGCTTTAAAATTCGTCCTGCGCTTAATGCCCCGGCCTGCGTTTCTGTAGTGGCTGCTTTATTTTTATAGCCATCAATACTCTGCTCTTTGGCCGTTATCTGTTGCTGCGTTCTTTGCAATAACTCCGGGTCAAAATAATCCACTTTTACTTCTCCCAGTTGTAAAATGGTATCACCTTTTTTTACATAATCCCCTTCCTTTATATACCATTTAATAATACGACCTGGAATGATGGTATTTATTTCCTGTGGCCGTTGCTCCTGCCTTAGGGCAGTTACTTTTCCTTTGGCTTTTATGTTTTGTGTCCATGGTAAAAAAAGAATTACTGTGGCCATAATAATCATTCCCCACAGCCATTGTTTGATGTTTCTTTTTGTATGCACACCATACACTTTCTTAAAGGAATTCAACTGGCTGCTTTGTGATTGTTGTTCTATGTCTGCTGCTATAAAATTATCCATACAAAATATTCAGTTATATTTCTCTTTCGAGTGATAAAATTATGTCACATCCTGTAAGCAATGTTGTACTATCCGTGGCAATAATTACAGTGGTATTCTGTTTATTTTTTAAACAGCTAACTATTGCCTGGGTTTCTATTGCATCCAGGTATTTAAAAGGTTCTTCCAATAACAGCAACCTGTGTTTGCCAATTAATGAGCGTAGCAATAATATCTTTTGGCGGATATGTTTGGGTAGTTTTTTTCCCATGGCATCCAGTTGCATCCCTACTCCCTCCTTAGCAGATTGTATAAAACCTGCAAGGCCGATTTTATTGGCATACTCTGTAACTTCCCCAACAGAAACCAGTTGATTTCCAATAGTGATATTTTCCCATAATGTGCCTTGAAAAATATCCTGGCTGCTTAATAAAATACCTGTTAGCGGGCGAAGGCTTTCCAAACTATAACTGCTTATTGGCTGGCCATCAATTAACAGCATTCCTTCAAAATTTTTATACGAACCAGTAAGCAATTTTAGAACTGTGGATTTTCCTGAGCCGGATTGTCCAGAAACCTGAAGCCATTGCCCGGGAGCAACCCTGCAATTTATATTATCCAATATTTTAGCTCCATCAGGATAAGCGTACCTGATATTTCTGAATTCTATAGCAACTCCCTTGTTACTATTTGGTAATTTCATCATGCCACTTGTTTCCTTTACGGCTTCTGTTATTTTGCCTAATTTTTCAACAGATACCATCGCATCATAAATTTTATCAAGGCTCACAATCAACTTTTCAACCGAGCCAATAATGGTGATGATAACAATATCTGCCGCAATAAACTGACCAACATTTATTTGCTGGTCAACCAGCAGCACTGTACCAACAATAAGCATGGAAGCCGTGATAATAATTTTAAAAGTTATCAGGCTCCAGAACTGCACTAACAGGATCTTAAAATAGCTTGTTCTTGCTTCCAGGTGATTGCCTATCAGTTTATCTGTACGGTTGATATGGTACGCTCCGTTTGAATATTTAAAAGAATTTACCAATCGGGCTGTTTCCTGCAGCCACGCAACTGTTTTGTATTTCTCATCGCTTGATTGCATTGCAGCGGCTAACCCCTGCGTGGAAGTAGAACGTATGATAAGGATGACAATAGTTAAAAGCGCTATGCCAAAACCGATAAAAACAGGATGATAAAAAGACAGCAATAACAAGCCCAATAAAATCTGGATTATAGCAGTCGGAAGGTCTAATAATAATTTTTCTAAACCTTTCTGTAAAGAGATGGTATCAAAAAACCTGTTCACCAATTCGGGCAAATGATACTTATCTAATTTCTCAATATCCAGTTTGGGTAAGCGGTCGCTAAATTCCAACCCATGCCGCAGAAATATTTTCTGTTTTAATTTTTCAATTACGCTCAATTGTTTTACCTGTAGCAATCCATTTAAAAATGTACCTGTAACAACCAATACTATCAATATTATAATTGAAGTAGAAACAGAACCTGCCATTACAAACCCAATGATGGTCTGTATACCCAAAGGCAGCGACAATTGAACCATACCTGCTAATATGGAAAACATATAAATAGCAGAAATATCCTTTCTATCAAGGTGAAGTATTTGATAAATTTTTTGCAGCGAATTTGCTGGTGATATTTTCTTTTCTTCGGCCATACTGATGATTCAAAAATTATAGTACTATTTCTCAAAAGCAATATTGATATACGATTCTATTCTTAGATTGGTATTTTTATCTACAGCCTGCTTGATTAGTACAATGATTTTTTCTCTTGATTCTTTTAGTTCTTCTATTCTTTTTTGCGACCCTTCTACCGGTTTACCAAAGCGCTCTTCTGAACTGAAATTTTTCAGTGAGTGAAAATTTATCTTGTGATTTAGCAGGTCCACTAATACTTCTTTAGCTTCTTCAGGGCTGAATTTTCCTTCAATGAATTTGATGGGTTGTTTTGCTTTCATGATTTTTATTTTACTTATTTGTTTTATTTGATAACAGCCGAAAAAGAGTAAGTTGTGAAATTATTACCAATGTGCTTATGAGATAAGCAATAATAATATCCACCCAATAGAGGCTGTCTAAAAATAGAATTTTGATTTGCCATTTCGAGGTTGGTGGACACCAACCCCGGCTAACCCTCTGTAGCTGCACCCCACAGGCCAGTTCCCCACCAGCCACTTCTTAAGTTATAAGTTATCCATAAATTACTTTTTTATCCAGCTTCGTAAGACGACCGGAAAAACACCTTCAAGAAAAAAATATACTGTTCATAGCTTATGTAAGCTGAATAGCAGACTCCATTGAAATTGATTTTCCATTGACAAGAATATGTTCTCTTGCATGCTGCAGGTCTCGCTGCAAATCTTTGATTCTTTTTTCTCTCATCTTAATTGCTTCCTCTCCATCAATAACAGCTATTTTATTTTCATGAAATTTTATTTTCACGTTAATCATTTGTGTAATGATGTCAATAGCATCCTTTGCGCTGAATTGACCGTGTATCAATTGTATGTTCATAGTTTCTTTTTATATTTTTATTGGCCCTGACCCAATGAAAAGGCAGGCTTGCCATCAAATGAATAAAGATTTTCTGTTTTGATTGTATCAATATTTTTTTCTATTGCCTTGCTCAATAATTCTACAATATGGTTTTTGTTGAAAGTGTTTTCATTTACCGGTTTAAAGCGGCAGCGCCAGTGGTCAGTGCAAAAAGTTTCTTCAAAACCCTCTGGCCAAACTTTTATACCACGATTGGTAATCATTGTAAGCCCGGCATTGCCGCTGTTTAATTCCTGAACAATACCTGCCAGTTCATCCGGGTTGCTACCTTTCCAGTGTACAAAAACATCTACACCAGCCAGCTCTTTATTTTTAGCTTTTTTTCTTTGATATTTAGGAAGTACCAAAGCTGAATTTTTATCAAAGCGAACTGATTTTAAAATAGCGGGCTGTTGGCCCAGATTATTAATCACCGCTTCAGCAAATTCTTTGGTACCCACTTTTTGTTTACTCGTTCCTTCCTTGTAAATATCATAAGTATGTATGCCATCCTCAATAGTTTTAAGCCAGGCATTCTGTATTTTTTCTGCAACTGCTCCCTGTCCAATATGGTTCAGCATCATTACAGCACCTTGTAAAAGACCGGAAGGGTTTGCCCTGTTTTGATTTGCCACTCTTGGTGCAGAACCATGTATGGCTTCAAACATGGCGCATTGCTCACCGATATTAGCAGAGCCAGCCAAACCAACCGAGCCGGTTATTTGGGCAGCCACATCAGATAATACATCGCCGTATAAATTCGGCATTACAATCACATCAAAAATCTCCGGCGTATCAGCCATTTTTGCCGCACCAATATCAATTATCCAGTGTTCGTTTTCTATTTCCGGATACTCCTTTGCTATCTCATCAAACACCTGGTGAAACAAACCATCTGTTTGTTTCATAATATTGTCTTTTGTAAAACAGGTTACTTTTTTACGGCCATATTGTTTGGCATATTCAAAAGCATACCTTACAATTTTTTCGCAGCCAGGGCGGCTTATCAATTTTAAACACTGTACCACTTCGTCCGTTTGCTGGTGTTCAATTCCGGCATAAAGGTCTTCTTCATTTTCCCTGATAATTACAATATCCATTTGCGGATGTTTTGTTTTTACAAACGGGTGAAGGCTCATGCAGGGGCGTACATTGGAATATAAGCCCAAAAACTTACGGGTAGTAACATTCAGGCTTTTGTAGCCCCCGCCCTGTGGCGTAGTAATGGGTGCTTTTAGAAAGATTTTATTCCTTCGTATTACATCCCAGGATTCTTTAGCAATACCCGCAAGGTTGCCTGCCAGGTAAACTTTTTCGCCCACTTCAATTTCTTCCACTTCAATAGCAGCACCCGCTGCCAGAATAATTTTTAATGTGGCATCCATAATTTCAGGACCTATGCCATCTCCCTTAGCAACTGTAATTTTTGTCATGATTAAATAATTTTATACAGCAAAATTGCAGCGCTTTATTCATATACTTTCATTTATCTTTATTATATAAACCATAAATATTTTTTATGAACTTTACTTTACATCAGTTAAAGGTTTTTATGATAGTAGTACAAAACCAAAGCATTACCAAGGCGTCTGAAGAATTGCACATGACACAACCTGCGGTATCCATCCAGATAAAAAATTTACAGGCTCAGTTTGATATTGCCTTAACTGAGATAGTAGGCAGAAAATTATATGTTACCGATTTCGGCAGGGAGCTGTACCAGATTGCAGACAGGATTTTAAAAGAAGTAGCGTCTATCAATTACCAGACACAAAGTTTTAAAGGGATACTTTCTGGAAGGCTTAAACTATCGGTGGCTTCTACCGGCAAATATGTAATGCCTTATTATTTAAAAGATTTTTTAAAAGCCAATCCCAGTATAGATTTATTGATGGATGTAACCAATAAAACAAAAGTTATCAAAAGCCTGGAGAATAATGAAGTTGATTTTTCATTGGTGTCTGTTCTGCCAGAGACAGTGGATATTGAACAGGAAATTTTAGTGCCTAATAAATTATTTTTAACCTGCGCCGCTGATGCCGGCATTGAAGTGATAAAACAATCCAGCAAAGCCATTTTTGATAGCATACCACTTATTTACCGGGAAGAAGGTTCCGGAACCAGGGTTACCATGCAGCGGTATTTTCAAAAAGCCAATATTGTTCCGCATGTAAAACTGGAATTAACTTCCAGCGAAGCGGTAAAACAGGCTGTGATGGCCGACCTTGGGTTTTCTATACAATCTATTTTAAGTATTAAAAATGAGTTGAAACAAAAAGAGATAAAAATTGTTCCTGTAAAAGGTTTGCCACTAACTGAAAACTGGCGGTTGATATGGTTGAAGCAAAAAAAAATGTCTGAGGTAGCAAAGGCTTTCCTGATTTTTATACAAAAAAATAAACAAGCTATTTATCAA
>JAYVZR010000288.1:0-4501 GCA_043783135.1 Ferruginibacter sp.
GACCGCAGCGGCTGGTGTGACGCAAGCCACTTTTTAAATCATAAAATGTTCTTGAAAATCATTTTTAAAGAATTTCTAAGACAAATAAAAACGGCTAAAAATATAGCATAATGATAGCAGATACTTTTATTAAAAGGCCGGTAACAGCCATTGTAATATCCATTGTAATTGTTGCAGTAGGTTTAATAGCAATGACAACTTTACCGGTTGCCCAATATCCTGATATTACACCGCCTACGGTCTCTATATCAGGCAATTTTATAGGTGCTGATGCACAAACTGTAGAACAAACAACTACAACACCCATTGAGACACAGGTGAATGGCACACCTGGTATGAATTATTTATCCAGCGGCAGCAGCAGCAGTGGCAGCAGCAGCATCAGCGTAAATTTTGAAATCGGCACCGATATAAATATTGCAGCACTGGATGTACAAAACAGGGTTAGTGTTGCACAGCCTTCTTTGCCGGATGCCGTTAAGCGTTTAGGCCTTACCGTTCGTAAACGTGTACCCAGTATCATGATGGCCCTGGCACTTTATTCGCCCAATGGTACACACGATGCTACCTTTATAGGCAACTATGCAAACATTTATTTAAAAGATGCATTGCAAAGAGTTAAAGGGGTAGGGGATATCGTTTCCCGTGCAGATGATTTCGGTATGCGTATCTGGTTAAGCCCTGAAAAATTAGCCAACCTTAGTTTAACAAGCGCAGATATTATTGCAGCATTAACAGAACAAAATTTACAGGTTGCAGCAGGTACTATCGGGGGCAACCCCCAACCTGCCCTGCAGAGTTTTGAGTATAGTATATTAACCAATAGCCGTATCAATACAAAGGAGCAATTTGAAAATATTATTGTACGCACTTTGCCTGCAACCGGAACAGTTGTTTACTTAAAAGATATTGCAAGGGTTGAATTAGGAAAATTTGATTATGGCAGTAATGCGTATGTAGATGGCAAGCCTGCAGCATTTGTATTAATTTACCAGGCATCGGGTGCTAATGCACTGGAAACTTATGATGGTATAAATAAGGCATTGGCAGAAATAAAAAAAATATTTCCTAAAGACATAGATTATTCCGTTCCGCTGGAAACAGTATCTGTAGTAAAAGTTTCTATTAAAGAAGTTTTATTTACATTGATGGAAGCCTTGCTGCTGGTGATATTTGTTGTATTTCTTTTTTTACAAAACTGGCGGGCAACTTTAATTCCCATATTGGCAATTCCTGTTTCATTGATCGGTACCTTTATTTTTTTCATACCCTTCGGTTTTACAATTAATACACTAACGCTTTTTGCCTTTGTGCTGGCAATTGGTATCGTGGTAGATGATGCCATAGTAGTGGTAGAAGCGGTACAGCATTATATGGATCATGAAAAAATATCTGCCAAAGAAGCTACCAGAAAAGCGATGAAAGATATATCTGGCCCAGTTATAGCCATTGCATTGATATTAGCTGCAGTATTTGTTCCGGTTGGTTTTATACCAGGTATTGTGGGCCGCCTTTACCAGCAGTTTGCCATAACCATTGCTGTATCAGTAATGATATCTGCTTTTGTGGCTTTATCATTAACACCAGCATTGTGCTCATTGATGCTAAAACCTTCCAAAGACATTTATGCTGAAAAGAACCTGTTAGAAAAATTCTTTGCAAGCTTTAATAAATTCTTTGGCAAAATAACTTCTTCTTATACGTCGGGAGTAACTAAATGGATAAGGGCTACGCCAATGGTACTGATAATGCTTGGTTGTTTATTTGTCGGCCTGTTCTTTTTGTTTCAAAACAAGCCAACAGGTTTTATACCTTCTGAAGATGAGGGGCGTCTATATGTTACTTATGAAATGCCCGAAGCAACTTCCACTAACCGTAGTAAGGAAATGTTGTTGAATGTTATGAAAAGGGTAAAGGCTATTCCCGGAGTTAGAACCGTAGGAGGATTGGCAGGATTGAATATTATAAGTTTTTCTTTTAAGTCAAATGCCGGTACTATGTTTGTAAACCTTAATCCATGGGATGAAAGAAAAAGCAAGGACCTTCAGTTGCAGGCTATTATTGCAGCCATTAGAAAAGCTACTGCCGATATTAAAGAGGCAAGGATATTGCCCATTGCCCCTCCGGCTATTCCCGGTTTGGGAGCTACTTCCGGCTTTACTTTTGAGTTACAGCAAACCACCAGCACAGACGACATTCAGCATTTTGAAACAGTGGAAAAAAAATTCCTTGCTAATGTAAATAAACGTCCGGAAATTGGTTCGGCCTTTACATTTTTTACAACACATACACCCAGTTACCAAGTAGATGTTGATAAGGAAATGGCAAAAAAATTAGGGGTAAACGTTGCGGATGTTTATGGTACTATGTCAACTTTACTGGGCAGCAGTTATATAAATGATTTTAATTTATATGGAAGAAATTTTAAAGTAGTAGCCCAGGCAGACAGCACCTATCGCTCTTCTATCAGTGAACTGGGAAAATATTATGTACGTAACAGTGCCGGAGGAATGATACCGCTCAGTTCACTTGTAACCGCCAAAGTAACAGAAACCCCTTCATTGATTTCGCATTATAATATTTATCGTTCAATTGAAATAAATGGTACGCCCAAAGAAGGGTATAGCAGCGGGCAGGCAATTGAAGCATTAAAGGAAGTTGCAAAAACTTTACCTGAAGGTTACGGGTACGAGTTCAGCGGGTTAAGCCGGGAAGAAATAAAAGCCGGTAGCAGTACCATCACCATTTTTTCCATCTCTATTATTTTTGTATTTCTCTTTTTGGCAGCATTGTACGAAAGCTGGTCTGTTCCTTTTTCTGTTTTATTTGCAGTGCCTATCGGCGCTTTTGGGGCAATACTTACTTTAACATTATTACCTAAGCTGACAAACAACGTATATGCACAAATCGGCCTGATAACATTGATCGGCCTTGCAGCAAAAAATGCTATTTTAATTGTTGAATATGCCAAGGAAAGGGTAGACCGGGGTATAGATATTACACATGCTACCCTTCAGGCAGTGCAACTGCGTCTACGCCCAATTGTTATGACGTCACTGGCGTTTATTTTAGGAGTATTGCCACTGGCATTTGCAAGCGGTGCGGCAGCAGAATCAAGAAAAACTATTGGGTGGACAGTATTTGGAGGTATGCTGTCAGCTACCACTTTAGCTATATTTGTAGTACCTGTTTTATTTGTGCTGATTACAAAATTATCTTATGGAAAAAAGCTAAAACGGTTGAGCAAGGAAAAAGAAGATGAAGACAATGTAGACCGTTCAATTTTTGACAGCAATATTGGATAAATTATTTATGCACCACGTTTTTCTAAAAACAACAACTGTATGATTACAAATAACGATATACTTAAAAAATTAAGGGTAGCACTATCCCTGCGCAATGATGATATTATTGAAATACTTGGTCTTGTAGATTTTGAAATTTCAAAAGGGGCATTGGGTGATCTTTTTAGAAATGAAGATCACCCTGGCTATATAGAAGCAGGTGATCAGATTTTACGTAATTTTTTAAATGGCCTTATTATATATAAACGTGGTAAATTGCCTGAACCTAAAAAAGGTATAAAAGAAGAAAGCGATGATGATAAAAAATAGGATTGTATCAATATTTTTTTTCTCTGCAAAAAAACTAAGAAGGGAAATTTTTAATACCTGTTTCTATCCCTGTTAAACCCGCCGCTACTGTTACCACCACCTCGTGGCGAATTAGGCCCTCCGCTTTGCCTTGAAGCATTTTCTTCGGCTTTTTTTACAACAAGCGGTTTTTTACCCAATGAAATATCATTGAGGCTTTCAATAGCATCTAATGCTTCTTCATCGTTTTGCATTTCGATAAAACCAAAGCCTTTGCTTTTACCTGTTTCTTTATCCATAGCAACTTTTGCCGAAATAATAGTACCAAATTTTTCAAAAATTTCAACTAATTCATCATCATCAAGGTCGTATGGGAGTCCTGCAACAAAAATTTTCATCAGGTTATTTTTTGTAAATGTACAAAACTTATACTTGTTATGTTTTTTCGTAATTAATCTTCTGTCATTTTTTTGTCAATATGACCGTTTTCTATATAAAACCAGAAGAATATCATAGAAAAAATACTAAAAAAACTTCCCTTTATCACAATAAATTATTCTTTTATCAGTTAAATACCCATCTGAAACCCTAAATCATTACCCAATGAGCAATTCATCTGACGCTTCAATGCTGTTAAACCTCACCCTAATCGTTTCTGTAGCTGCACTAGTTTACTTCTCAGTAAAACTGGCTAAGCATTCTCCCAAAAAGATATAAAGAAATCTAGGGAAGGCAATGATTATTTAATGGAGTACTTTTAAAGTACTCCATTTTTTTATAAACAGGGTTTTATAATTTGTTTCCACTTTTTTAATTAGTCGTCCCTCAAAAAGTCTGTAATGCTCGTCACACAAGAGTAATGTATAAAAAGTGCATTAAAAATCTGCCAGCTATTTGCAAAATCGTTA
>JAYVZR010000289.1:0-4496 GCA_043783135.1 Ferruginibacter sp.
TTAATGACAGGTTAGCAGAAATACAGGCGAGAAGAAACAGCCTGTCAAAAATTGTAGAAAAAATTATCATTATTGAAAGAGAAGACAGCCTGCAAAAACTTGCTGCAATGTCACTTATAGACAGAACCGCATTTATAAATCAACAATTAAAAAAAATGCGAAAACTACAGGGGCTGAAAGATGAAGTGAATGATGGCGGGTCGGCCCTTATAAGTTTCGACAATAAAAAGAATGACAACACGGATCTGTTTATAAACAGTAATAGTAAATATTGGTATTTTGATAATGCCACTACAAAAACAAAAGGCTTTGATGAATTTAAAAAAAACTGGGGCAGCAGAACCAATGCAGATAACTGGAGAAGAAAAAGTGCGGTGGCAATTGCACCAAAAGAGATTGGTATAACCGCCCCTCCGGATATGAATGGCGCAGACATGGATGCAGCTGCGAAACCTGGTGATAAACAAAACCAGGCCACTATGGTAAAGACTGATTTAAACAATCAGCCGCCTGCCGAACTAAGCTTTGAAGGGCTATTGGCAAACGTACCATTGACGCCGGAAAAATTAACAGAAAGCAATGCCGCATGGTCACAAAGTTTATTTGATCTTGCAAAATTATTTCAGAACGACCTTGAAGATTATCAACAGGCAATAGTTACCTACGATCAATCTTTACAACGTTATCCTGATTCTTTATATGATGGTGGCATATATTTTGGTCTTTATTATTGCTATAAAAAATTAGGTAATATGGAAAAGGCAGAGTATTATAAAAATCTGATCAATACAAAATTTATAAACAGCCCTTCTAATAAAATTTTGACCAACCCGCTTGCTGCAAAACCTGAAATAAAAAATGCCGAAGGAACCAAACGGTATGAGGCTATTTACAACCTATTTATTGAAGGTAATTTTGAAGAGGCTGTAGCTCAAAAAAGAAAAGCAGATAGTTTATATGGCAAAAATTACTGGAGCCCTCAATTGTTGTACATTGAGGCGGTGTTTTACATAAAGCAAAAGCAGGATAGTGTTGCTATTGGTGTATTGAATAACATTATCGGCCTGTACCCAAAATCGCCGCTTACGCCAAAGGCACAGCGCATGATTGATGTTTTAAAAAGAAGAGCTGAAATTGAAAGTTACTTAACAAACTTAGTAATTACCAGAGCAGGAGATGATGAAATAGCAACTGTGCCAAAAGAAAAATTGGTGAGGAACGATTCGAACCTGATTGTAACACCCAAACGGTTTGACAGCAGCAAAGCTGTTATGCCAATAAATATACCTGCCTTAAAAGATATTACAAAAAATACAGTACCGGTAAATGCCCCAGTTGCAAAAGATACTGTAAAAAAAGCAGCCCCAATTTTAGTGAATGGACCTTTTACTTTTAATACCACAGCCACTCAAAATGTTATGATGGTTTTAGATAAAGTTGACGGCACTTACGTAAATGAATCTAAAAATGCGTTTACCCGTTATGTAGCTGAAAGTTTTAGAGGCCAAACAATTGGTGTTACAAAAGATGCGATTAGTAAAGACATCTCCATATTGATTTTTATGTCTTTTGCCAATGCAGATGCAGCATTGCAATTTTTAAATAAAATTAAAAAAGCCGCACCGGAAGAAGTATCATGGCTGCCGGCTGCCAAATATTCGTTCCTTATAATTTCGGATGAAAACCTTCGTTTGTTACAGATAAATAAAAACTTGCAGGAATATAAAGACCTTTTAAATAAACAATACCCTGGTAAATTTTAAACACCCGTAAATGGCTGTTGAAAATAATTTACCGGAACATTACAATATCAACATCTGAAAAAATCAAAATGAAAAAATCAGTAAAAATTTTATGGCAAGTTTTTTTTGGTGGTTTGTTACTGCTGATTTTACTATTTACTGCAGCCAATTTTGGCCTATTAGGTAAAATGCCTTCTTTAAAAGAACTGGAAAACCCCGAAGCAGATCTTGCCAGTGAAGTGTATACGGCTGATGGAAAGCTGATGGGTAAGTATTATTCAGAAAACCGCAGCGAAGTAAAGTACAATGAAATTTCCCCCAATATTATTCATGCATTGATAGCTACGGAAGACCAGTATTTTTATGACCATTCAGGCATTGATGCCAAGGCGGTAGCAAGGGCGGTAATTAAATTAGGTACAGATGGAGGCGGCAGCCCCATTACACAGCAATTAGCCAAAAATATGCTGGGCCAGGGAAAAGGAAATATTCTAAAGCGGAGTACCCAAAAAATTAAAGAATGGGTAATAGCTGTAAAGCTTGAACGCAATTTTACAAAAGAAGAAATAATTACCCTTTACCTGAACAGGGCTGCCTGGGGAAATAATTATGGAATAAGAAATGCAGCAAGAATCTATTTTCAAAAAGAACCCATTGATTTAAGTATTGAAGAATCTGCAGTTTTGGTAGGGATGTTAAAGGGGTTTATTTATGACCCTATCAGGCATCCGAGCGCATCGCTAAATAGGCGCAATACGGTAATAGAAAGGATGGTGGATTGTAAAGAACATTATCTTACTGATGCGGAAGCCAATAAACTAAAAGCAAAACCCCTTATCACCAATTATAAAAAAGTAGATGACAATGTTGGGATAGCGCCTTATTTCCGTTTTGCATTAGCAGATAAAATGAAGGACTGGTGCAAGGCACATGTAAATCCAAAGACCAGAGAAAATTATGACCTGTACAGGGATGGTTTAAAAATATATACTACCATCAATTCTACAATGCAGCAGTATGCAGAAGAGTCGGTATTACAGCAAATGCCAATTATTCAGAGAAAATTAAACAGTTTATTAAAAGCCAGCGGAGATGCCATGTGGAAAGGGCATGAGAATGTAATAGAGGCTGCCATGAAAAGCAGCGAACGCTGGAAAAATATGAAGGAAGATGAGGTAAAAGAGGAGGATATAAAAAAGTCGTTTTTAGTTAAAGTAAAAATGAAAGTATTTGCGTGGAATGCCAAAAGGGAACTTGATACTGTTATGACACCAAGAGATTCTATCAAATACCACCGGCAATTAATGCAAACATCTTTTGTTGCCATGGATCCCCGGACAGGAGAAATAAAATGCTGGGTTGGTGGTATAGATTTTAAATGGTTCAAATACGATCATGTTACTGCAAGCAGGCAGGTTGGCAGTACCATTAAACCGCTTATTTATGCTTTAGCTGTACAGGATGCAGGCTATACACCATCTACCATTATTGATGGCGGCCCTGTACAATATGGTAAAGAGATGAGGACATTTAAAAATGGCGGTGGTACATTGGCCAATTGCCTTGCCTTTTCTAAAAATACCGCCTCGGTAAGAATAATCAATCTTTTGGGAGTAGACAGGGTTATAGAATTTGCAAAAACTGTTGGTATTAGTGCAAAGCTTCCTCCTTATACTTCGCTTGCATTAGGGGCAGCAGAAATACCCCTGTTACAAATGTTACAGGCCTACACCATGTTTCCCAATAAAGGCTTTAATACAGAACCTGTATTTATCAGCCGTATAGAAGATAAGGATGGCAATGTATTAGAAGAGTTTACACAGATAAACAGTAAGCAGGTTATCAGTGAACAGGACGCCTTTACCATGGTAAAATTAATGCAGGGCGTAGTACAGATTGGCACTGGAAGATCTTTAAATAATTATGATATCCCTGCTGAAAAAGCAGGCAAAACCGGTACCACCAATGATAATGCAGATGGCTGGTTTATGGGTTATACACCCGAACTGCTTGCCGGCACATGGGTGGGTTGTGATGATCCCTTTATCCGTATCTATGCAGGTACCAGCGGTGGTAACGAAATGGCACTTCCTAAATGGGGTTATTTTATGAACAAAGTTTATGCAGACAAAAACCTACCGTACAGAAATGTTTTAAATTTTCAACCTCCCGCCCAAATGGCCAGTGATCCTATTTACGCCGATCAGAATTTTAAGGATATTATTAATAGTGGTGACAGCAGTAATTATTCAGAAGACCAAGGCAATGGTGCAGCAGGCGATTTTATTGTTGACCCGGCAACCGGAAATAGTGATACCAAGGTACCGGTAGAAAGAGAGTTTGACAATACAAAAAAAGATACCAGTTCAAAAATAAAAAGTAAAACGGATCCAGCAACCTTGCCAAAACAAACGGACCCAAAAGCCCTGATACCTGCACCAATAAAATCACCAGAAGATAAAAATAAAAAAGCAGGTACACCAGATAAATCCAAGGTTTCGAAAAGTAATGATTATTAAAACCATACAACTTAACAAATGAATCATAGAGAAGAATTAATAAGGAATTATGTTGAAGCCTATAACAATTCTGACATAGATAAAATGACGGCTGACTTTGACGACAATATTAAGTTTGAAAACATTTCAGAAGAAACAGTAAATATGACATTAAATGGAATTGTGGCTTTTAAGGAACAAGCCATGCAGTCCGTCAGTCTATTTAAAGAACGTACACAAAAAATTAAATCGTAAC
>JAYVZR010000290.1:0-4486 GCA_043783135.1 Ferruginibacter sp.
TTGCATGAAACCAGGTTGCCTGTAAAATAAATATCCTGTAACCCATCATTATTAAAATCGCCAATTCCCACCCCGCCCCCATTGTATACATTTTCAATATCCAATTCATTAATTGAATCGTTTTCAATTATTTTATTATTAAAAGACAGGTTTGAATGGCTTGTTTCAATTGATTCCAGTAAGGTTTTTTTTTTGCAGGCAAAAAGGAATATGCAAGTGAAAAAAATAATAAAGTACCTGGGGAATTTCATGTTGGCAATTTAAAAAAATAAAGGGGCAGAATTGTATATTCTACCCCTTTCAATTTATAAAAAATCTAAATAATACAATTGAATTAGAATCCTGGATTTTGTTTTAAAAATACTGTACCCGTTGCATTCTTTACATCAATTTGTGCCTGGGGAATAGGGAACCATTGGTATTTATCAGTAAAAACAACATTCGGATTTTGTATAAAGTAAGAAGGCTTTGTTCTTTCTACTGCAATATAATTATTCAATGTTGTTGCCATTAAACCAGGGGTAACAGCATCAAAACGACGCAGGGTGAAGAAACGCTGTCCTTCCATGGCCAGTTCCAATCTTTCTTCAAATAATATTGCCTTTCTTGCAAATACTTTATCAACAAAAGAACCAGCAGGATATGGACTTACTTTGTAATTATCAGCGGCTGTAGTTTGAGTGCTGTACTTACCTGTTCCACCATCATAGGCACTGTTTTTATACACCCATCCTGTAGCATCTCCAGCACGGTCTCTCACCCTGTTCACATAAGTAAGGGCAGCGGGCAGTGAGCCAATTTCAGTTTCACATTCTGCAGCCCAAAGCAACACTTCAGCAAACCTTATAAAATTCACATTTATAGCAGACATCTGAGTTGGTCCCCAGAAACTTGTTTCTGTAGAAGAAACAGTACCTACCTGGCTCTTTGCGTACACAATTTTCTTTGGACTAAAATAACCATTATCCGCCGGGCTGCGAATCCAGTCACCTCTTGGAACAATACCCCAATCATAATAAGGGATACCCGGCCTTCCCATCACTACATCAATCCTTGGATCAATATTTCCTGTGTAAGGACTTGATGGGCTACTCACCTGGTTTCCACTATTAAAATCATCCAGCAATGGTAATCCATTTGCATCTGTTTTATAAGCATTGGCCAGGTTCAGCGAAGGATTATTAAATCCACAGCAACCACCGGGACCTGAGCCATTGGGGAAACCAAGATTGTCTCCATAATTACCATTGGTACCTGAGCCATCATTTACTGAAGCCTGAAAAGCCCAAACAGATTCAGGGCCATTATCCTGGGAACCGTTAAAGTTACTCTGATAGTTTTTCAAATCATAAGCATCGCCTTTTGATGTTTTTCCGTTGGCGATAATATCTTCCAAAATTGGTTTAGCCCTGGCGAAATCCTTTTCATACATATACACTTTTGCCAGGTACGCTTTAGCAGCAGATTTGTTAGCACGCCCTACCTGGGGCTGAGTCTCCGGAAGACCATCAATTGCTGCCTGAAAGTCTGCTTCTATTTTAGGCCAGTAATCTATAAATGCTCCTGATTCATCCACATTAGAAGTAGCAGTTGTTGTTTCATCTGCATACACGATATTGTTAAATATCTTTTTTAGCTCAAAATGAAAATGAGCCCTCAAAAATTTAGCTTCAGCTATTATTACCTTGGCATTTTCCGCAGGGATATCTTTTGCTAAAGGTAACACACGCAGTACATCGTTTGCTCTTTGAACCCCATCATACATTGCCAACCATTTAGAATTCAAATAGCCATTAGAAGAAGTTGTGGTATAAGTTGCCAATGTACCAATTCCTTCGAACGACTGATCCGGAGGGATAGAGCCTTTGTAAGAATCGTCTGCACAAACACTGCCATATACCCAGTTGGAAGCTGCTGAACCCCAGTTGGTACCAGCGGCGCCACCCTGCCCACTCACCATGTGATAGGCACCAATTAATAAGCCATCTACACCAGTTTTGTTGGCAAGCACCGATATGTTCAATGAGCCTTGGGGATTCTTCTCTAAGAAACTTTTTTTGCAGGCATACAGCAGTATAAGTAAGCAGAGAAAGAAGGGAGCGATTATTTTATATTTTATATTTTTCATTTTCGTTGTATTTCAATGTTTAGAAAGTAAGATTTACTCCAATGTTAATACCCTTTTGATTAGCCGGATAGTTACCAAAATCAATTCCAAAGTTGGTATTGTCACCCAAGTTAGAACCTGACAATTCAGGATCCAGTCCGGTATATTTTGTGATGGTAAAGAGATTGGTTGCCTGTACATAAATCCGTAATTTTTCTATCCCAATGCGTTTTAATTCTTTAAATGGTAAGGTATAGCCAATCAAAACAGATTTGCATCTTAAGAAGGAACCATTTTCCATATAATAAGAACTGAAGTTATTGGTAGTACTGAAATTGGCAGAACGCTCTAAAACGGGAACTTTTGCACCAGGATTAGCTACATTGGCATTAGGATTTATTATTCGTTTATTGGGATCTGATGGATCCGGAATATACAATGGAGTGGGGTTCCCCGATTGATCTACAAGTTTTATAGAATTATAGACAGCATCTTTACTGATAGCACCATCCCAAGCCTGAGGGAAATCTGACCAGAAACGAACATAATTAATAACGTCATTACCAACGGAAGCATAAAAGAAGGCAGAAAAATCAAACCCTTTATACGTTGCTGAAAGATTTAATCCAGTAGTAAATTTTGGATTAGGGTTTCCAAAAAAAGTTCTGTCTTTATCATCAATAACACCATCACCATTTACATCCCTGAATTTCAATCTGCCGGGAGCTGCATCTGTTTGTGTTGCTGATTTACTTACATCAGCAGCATTTTGAAATATGCCAATTTGTTCATATCCAAAAAATGCGCCCAAAGCCTGCCCCGGTTGTAAACGGGAGAAAGCACCTAAACGGGTAGATCCAGAACTGCTCCTGTCATAATATTTAATACCGGGAGGTAAACTGATCACTTTATTTTTATAGGTAGTGAAATTAGCTGATATATCAAACCTCAACTCTTTGTTTAATGCAGTACCATGATACCCGAGCGATGCATCGATACCTGTATTTTCAATATTACCTACGTTCACAAAAGCTGGTGTAGCACCACCAACCACTGTAATATCTGATAAAGGTCGGAAAAGTAACCCGTTAATTTTTTTCTTATACCATTCAAAAGAAAGATCAAATCTCTTTAAGAATGATGCATCAAACCCAACGTTGGTAATAACATCTTCTTCCCAGGTAGTTTTAGTGTTACCAATCTGGCTGGCGTATATACCAAGTGCTGAACTGTTATTACTGCCATTGATGTCATAATAAGAATTGGCTGCAGACTGGCTAAAGAGGCTAAAAGGGTTGGTTGGAATGATATTACTTAAAGAACCCAATTTACCCCAACCGCCACGGAGTTTTAAATCATCCAGCCAAGTCGCATCTTTCATAAAAGATTCTTTACTTACTCTCCATGCTGCTGAAACAGATGGGAAAACACCATAACGGTTTTTTTCCGCAAATACAGAAGATCCATCTCTACGTACGGTACCACTTAATAGATATTTATCTTGGAAACTATAGTCTATCCTGGCAAACAAAGAATACAATGCACTTGCGTAAGGTGTTCCGTTAATGTTTCCGGTTGTTTGTCCACTCGGTGGTCCAAAATCTAATGTCCACAGATTGGGATCCACTGTCAAATTACCCGGATTGGTAATAAAATAACCACTTCTTGTTCCATTGATGGCCCTGCCCGTATAATTAATTGCTTCAGTACCTACCAATGCTTTTATTGAATGCTCGCCGAATACATTGTTATAGGCAAGTGTATTGGTCCATGTCCAACTGCTGTTGTAACCAAAGTTTTCCTGGAAGCTGTTAGGGTTTTTATTATTTTCTGCATTTTCATACGCTGTATATCCAAATGAGCTGTAATAATAATTATCTACATTACCGCCAAAACTTGTACGGACAGTTAAATGTTTCACCAAATCGGCTTCAGCAAAAACATTACCGTTAATCTGCCAGTTATTTCCTTTGTTACCATGTGTCCGGCGCATGTTGGCAACAGGGTTTTGAGCATTTCCCAAACCCTCTGATCTTGTACCAGCAAAATTACCTGTTATATCATATATCGGAATCAGTGGGCTTTCCCTGTAGCTCATTGATATACCATTGCCTTCATTTTGGTTATTGAAGCCAGGGTTTTGCTTATAAAAAATATAGGCATTTTCACCAATCCGAATGTGATTGTTTACATTAAAAGAAGTGTTGATCCTTGCAGAATAACGTTTCAGATAAGTTTCAATCAAAGTACCTGTTTGATTGAAGTACCCTAATGAAAAAAAGAAAGTAGATTTATCATTTGCTGAACTTACCGAAATGTTATGACTCTGGATAGGTGCATTTTTGAAAACTTCATGAAACCAATCTGTACCTTGTTTAT
>JAYVZR010000291.1:0-4456 GCA_043783135.1 Ferruginibacter sp.
GCCAGCGCAATGCCATGAGCCTGATAGAGCTAATGGGATTTTTAAACCCTCATCTAAAAAATGTGGAAGATTTCCGCCACAAATTATGGGACCATTTATTTTTAATAAGCGATTTTAAATTAGATGTTGAAAGCCCTTATCCTATTCCCACAAGAGAAACATTAAAGGCAAAACCAGAAACGTTGGGTTATCCAAAAAGATACCCTAAGTTTAATCACCTTGGTAAAAATATTGAGGTAGTTATTAATAAAGCATTGAAGGAAGAAAACCCTGAAAAACGCCAGGGTTTTGCCAACGCCATTGCTTATTATATGAAACTTACTTACAGCAATTGGCATAAGGAATTGGTGCATGACGATAATATACAGACAGAACTTCAAAGCATGACTGACGGGCAGTTAGAATTTAATAACCGGCCCTTTATTAAACACAGGGTTGATAACAGACCTGACAGGGATGACTATAGAACTGGTGGTACCGGTGGTGGTAATTACCGCAAAAATTTTAGCGCCAGAAATACAAATGCCAGCAGGGATAACCGAAGTGGCAATTCCGGACGGGCCAATGGTGGTAGCAGGGACAACAGGACCGGAGGCGATAACAGGAATAATAATAACCGTAATTTTAAGAAGCGGTTTTAAAAAAGAAAAAATTACTTTACAAAATATTTCCCTGGTTCAATTAATTGAATCAGGGTTTTTTGTATAAAATGGTTATTTTCATTTTTTAGTATTTAGCATTTTCACCGTAGATATATTTTATGAGTTCATTTGAAGTAAGAGGAGGCAAAAAACTTGCCGGGGAAATAACACCACAAGGTGCTAAAAACGAAGCGCTGCAAATTATTTCGGCTGTATTGCTCACAGCCGAAAAAGTGACCATTACAAATATCCCCGATATTATTGATGTAAATCTTTTAATAGAATTGTTGGGAGAAATGAATGTAAAAATTGATAGGGTAAGCAGGGATACCTGTACTTTTCAGGCTGATGATGTAAATATCGATTATTTAAACAGCAGTGATTATCATAAAAAAAGTGGCAAGCTTAGGGGCTCTGTAATGCTGGCTGGCCCTATGTTATCGCGTTTTAAAAAAGCCTACATCCCCAAACCCGGCGGCGATAAAATTGGCAGAAGAAGATTAGACACGCATATTATTGGCTTTGAAAAATTAGGGGCAGGCTTTGAGTATAATGCTGATGGTTTTTTTTATTTGTCAGCCACTGAATTAAAAGCTGCGAAAATTGTGCTTGATGAACCAAGTGTAACCGGTACTGCCAATATTTTAATGGCGGCTGTAATGGCAAAAGGTACTACGGTAATTTACAATGCAGCCTGCGAACCTTACCTGCAGCAATTGTGTAAAATGCTCAACCGCATGGGCGCAAAAATAAGCGGTATAGCAAGCAACATGCTTACCATTGAGGGAGTAGATAGTCTGGGTGGCACAGAACACCGCATGCTGCCGGATATGATTGAAGTGGGCAGTTTTATTGGGCTTGCTGCTATGACGCATGGCGAAATAACTATTAAGAATGCTGGGCTTGAGCATCTGGGTGTGATTCCCGAAAGGTTCCAGCAATTAGGCATACAAATGGAATTTAGAGGAGATGATATTTATATCCCTTCGCAGGAATTATATGAAATACAAAAATACATGGATGGTGGCATACTTACCATTTATGACCATCCATGGCCGGGCTTTACACCAGATCTTTTGAGCATTGTTTTAGTAACTGCCATACAGGCAAAAGGCAGTATACTCATTCATCAAAAAATGTTTGAGAGCCGTTTGTTTTTTGTTGATAAATTAATAGATATGGGCGCACAGGTCATTCTTTGCGATCCGCACCGTGCTGTAGTAGTAGGCTTAGAAAGAGAACAACAACTGCGTGGCATTACGATGAGCAGTCCGGATATAAGGGCAGGCGTGGCTTTGCTGATTGCTGCTTTAAGTGCGCAGGGCAAAAGCACTATTCAGAATATTGAGCAAATTGACCGGGGGTATCAGAATATTGATACAAGGCTGCAGGCCTTGGGAGCAGATATTAAAAGGATCAGTTAGTTGGTTTATTGCGGAATTGTTGTATGGTTGAATTGATTTGAGTTAATTATGATTATTGAGTAAACTGTTTTTAAATAACTGTTCGATAGCAATCCAACAATATTACAATCCAACAATTTAGCTGTCAACAATTCCTTTTCTTTTCTTTTCTTTGCAAATGTCTATTTCCAACAAAATCATCATCATCACAGCCCCATCGGGTGCAGGTAAAACGTCTATTACCCTGCATTTGATAAAGGTATTTCCCCAACTTGCTTTTTCTATTTCTGCAGCCACAAGGCAGGCAAGAGGTACAGAAAAAAATGGAGTCGATTACCATTTCATCACATTGGATGAGTTTAAATATAATATTCAGCATAATAATTTTGTAGAGTGGGAAATGGTGTACGAAGGAAAATATTATGGTACTTTAAAAAGTGAACTGGAAAGGATATGGGATGAGGCAAAAGTGCCTATACTGGATATTGATGTAAAAGGGGCTATCCATGTAAAACAACAATATCCTGAATCATCCATTACCCTTTTTATTGTTCCACCCTCTGTAGCAGAATTAAAAAACCGGCTGGAGGGGCGTGGCACAGAAACCGCAGAATCTTTGGCAGCAAGGGTTAATAAGGCCGCCTACGAAATATCTTTTAAGGACCAGTTTGACAAACTCATCATTAATGATAATCTTCAACATGCCTGTGAGCAGGCAGAAGGCATCATTCAAGCCTTCCTCGCCCAATAAAAAAAGTAGCCTAAACTCAAATAAAAATTTGAACAGTTTTATAAACTTTAGCTACGCCGCTAATAAAAATAATTGAAATATCACTGCTGATTTCAGTAAATAAATCAATACACTTCGTTATTTTTACCATATGGACTGGATAGCACTTTTTGCAATTATTATTTCTTTGATCCTGATTGGTTTTTTTTCGGGGATAGAGATTGCATTTGTATCAGCCAATAAACTTTCAATGGAGTTAAGAAAAAAGCAAGGTACTTATAGTGGAAAGATTTGGGGAGAGTATGCGGATAAACCTGCCAAATTTATAGGCAATACTTTAATAGGTGTAAATGCTGTACTGGTAATTTATGGCTTATTGGTAGGCGAATTATTATATCCGCTGTGGCATTATATTGAAAAAGTATTGCCGCTGTCGCTAACTGATTATATAAAGTATATCAAACTATTGGTTGAAACCATAATCTCTACCTTTATTGTGCTTTTTATTGAATTTCTTTTTAAGGCTTTTTTCAGGGCCACCAACGAAAGTATATTGAGCAGTGGCTTTATAGCTTATTTAGTCCAGTTTTTCTATGGTGCTTTTTCTAACATATCTTCTTTTTTTGTAACCATCGCCGAATGGATACTGCGCTACATTTTTAATGTAAGGCTCAATGAAAAAAAAGATGCCTTCACTAAAATTGACCTGGAATATTTTATTCAGCAAAGTAAAAGCCACGAGCAGGAAGACATAAGGGAAATTAATAAAGAATTATTTGAAAATGCCTTATCGCTAAGTGAAATAAAAATAAGGGAATGCCTTATACCACGTAAAGAAATTGAAGGGGTAGATATTAGTACCAATATTGAAGTAGTTAAAAATACCTTCATTACTACACAGCTAAGCAAGCTATTGGTATACGATGAAAATATCGACAATATTGTTGGCTATGTTCATCAGTTAGATATGTTTAAAAATCCTGCGGATTTAAAATCCATATTATTACCCATTGCAGCCATACCAGAAAGCATGAGCGCTACAGACCTGATGAATAAATTTAGCAAAGAAAGAAAAAGCATTGCCTGGGTAGTAGATGAATTTGGTGGTACCGCAGGTATAGTAACAATGGAAGATTTGCTGGAAGAAATTTTTGGCGACATTAAAGATGAGCATGATACGGAAGAGTTTTTAGAAAAGCAACTGGCAACCAACGAATTTATTTTTAGCGGCAGGCTTGAACTTGATTACATTACTGAAAAATACGATCTTGAATTTCCTGACAGCCAGGAAACGGAGACCCTTAGTGGTTTTATCATTCAAAACAGGGATGATATTCCCAAACAAAAAGAATCTTTTACTGTTGGAAATTACCAATTTGATATTTTAAACGTAAGCGACACCAGGATTGAAACGGTTAAGCTGAAGGTGTTGAAATAAAGGCTTGCAGCATTTACTGTATAGCTGCTTAATATATCAGCAATCTATTACCTTATTTCCTACTTTATTTACTATTTATTGGCTGCGCTCCTTTCAACTGTACTATTGATCAGATATGATTTTACAAACCTATTTTTGCAGTAATGAACATTGTAATAAATACAAAAACAGTTTCAAAACATTACTGTTTCGATCAGCAATTTTTTTTTGTTGATTGTATTGTTAAAATCATCAATGATCATCC
>JAYVZR010000292.1:0-11762 GCA_043783135.1 Ferruginibacter sp.
TTATGAGATCGTGATCACTGATGATTCCCCGGGAACAGTGGTTGCGGACCTGGTGATGAATTATAATTTACCAGATCGGATAAAGTATTATAAAAATGCTTCTGTACTGGGCAGTCCTGAAAACTGGAACGAATCTATCAGAAAAGCGACTGGTGAATATATTAAAATACTGCACCACGATGACTGGTTCAATTTTGAAGATAGTCTTTCAAAATATGTGCAGTTACTGGACGAAAACCGCGAAGCAGATTTCGCTTTTTCTGCAACTCAAGCGATCTTTCCTCAGGGAAAGGACTGGGTGCATAAGATTTCAGAGATGCAATTGTCATCATTAAAAGAACATCCCTTATTATTATATACCAATAATTTGATTGGTGCACCCAGCACTACCATCATAAGGAATAGCCCTACGTTGCATTTTGACCCCAACCTTAAATGGCATGTAGATATTGAATATTATATCAGGCAAATAAAAAACAATCCTGCAATTATATATTCACCTGAATTACTTGTGGTAACATTTTTAGCGGATGGAAGGGTAAGCGATGAATGCAAAGGAAATAAAGAATTAGAAGTGTTTGAATATTTCTATTTACTTAATTTAATAAGCTCTGATAAGAAAAACTATAGCAGTTCCTCTTATAAAAATTGTATCCTGAAGGCAATGACAGTTTGCAAAGAATATGAAATTAAATCTGTGACTGATATCCGGAATTGCGGGTACATGGGGAGTATTCCCCATCAAATTAAAACATGGATGGCGTTAAATATCGTTTCCCCGGTATTGGGTAAAGGCTATAGTAAATTCCTTCGCAACATTTAACCACGATCGTAATTTTTAGACTAAAAGTGATATGAGCATCAAAGAATTTATAAAAAAAATAACAACCCAGGGAGCTGCTTCATTTAACGGAACGGGTCAATATGCAAAAACATCTTATGCTCAATCAGGTGAAGACATTATTATAGAATATCTTTTTGGATTAAGAAAAATACAGCAACCTGTCTTTATCGACATTGGGGCCTACGATCCAGTCTTTTCTAATAATACCTACAAATTCTTTTTAAAAGGGGCCAAAGGAATAAATATAGATGCTAATCCTGCTTCAAAAGACCGGTTTATGCAAGAGCGGCCTACAGATATTAATTTAAATATTGGAGTGGGTGCCAATAACGGGGAGTTTGATTTTTATATTATGGAGGACCCCTCCATGAATACTTTTTCTGACAAGGAAAAAAATAATCTTGAACAGATGAGGCACCGGTTAAAGGAAGTGAGAAAGATTAAAGTGCTTACCATTAACCAGGTGTTAGAGAAATATCTTCCTGGCAGAGCCGTAGACTTATTGTCAATAGACGCGGAAGGAGTGGACTTCGATATTATCCAATCGCTTGATTTTAACACCTACCATCCCAAAGTGATCTGCATAGAAACTATTAATTACACGCCTGACGGTACCGGAACAAAAAGAATTGACTTGTGCCAGTTTATTGAACGGGTTGGCTATTTTGAATACGCCAATACAAATATTAATTCAATTTTTGTAAACAAAGACTGGTGGTTTGCGGGTAAATATAATTATGAAAAATAAATGTTTCTTGAAATAAAATTTAAAGGAGGGATCGGTAACCAATTGTTTCAATATGCAGCTGCCAGAAACCTTTGTATAGAAAATAAGATACATTACCTGTTGCTTAATATAGAAGCTTATAAAAGTGAATCCTTAGGAAGGGTTTTTTGTTTATCAAACATGCAGGTAAAAGGAACTATTATAAAAAGTGACCGGGTAAAAAAAATATTCAGAAGACATACACGGGTTAATAAAATATTCACTGCATTTTCTCTCCATAAAGATATTAACGAAGACAAATTTTCTCTACGCCAACTAAAAAATGAAACAGGCTTTCTAACTTCTGTAGATGGTTACTGGCAATCGGCCTGGTATTTTAATGGTATAAGAGAAATATTGTTAAAAGAATTTACTCCCCGGCATCTGCCGGCTTTGCCTGTATGGATTGCAGAAAATAATACTGTAGCGGTACATGTTAGAAGAACAGATTACCTTAATGAAAATCGATATGGTTTTTTAGGCAACAGATATTATGAAGTTGCAATGGCTATGTTGAAAGAAAAATTAACTAATCCCTTTTTTATTTTTTTTTCTGATGATATTGAATGGTGCAAAACATTCTTTAAAGATGGCAGGGTAATCTTTTGTGAAGATGATCAATGGAATAAAGATTACCTGCAACTCTATTTAATATCAAAATGCGCCCATCAAATAATTGCCAATAGTTCGTTTTCATGGTGGGGAGCATGGCTTAATACAAATCATGAAAAAATAGTGATAAGACCAGCTACACCGTTTAAAGAAAAGAAATTGTTGTATGAATCTCATTATCCAGAAGAATGGATAATGGTCAATAATGACTAATGAAAGGTATTTCTGTTATTATATGTTGTTACAATAGTGGAGGCAAATTGATTCCTACCCTGCTTCATCTGGCAAAACAACAATCAATGACAGGAATACCATATGAATTAATTATAATAGATAATAATTGCACTGATAATACAATTGAGATAGTAACTACTAACTGGAAAACCCAGGAAGAGATTTTTCCATTGACCATTGTACAACAACCCAAACCCGGACTTTCATATGCAAGAGAAAAGGGTATAGAAACAGCACGATACGATTATATAGTTTTATGCGATGATGATAACTGGCTGTGTGATGATTATTTATTGAAAGTATTTCAATTAATGGAGGCAAAGCCAGAAACAGCATTGGTTGGGGGCATAGGAGAAGTAGTTGCAGATATACCAATACCAGGCTGGTTTAAAGCATTAAACGGTTTTGGTTATGCAGTGGGGGATGAGGGGAGAAAAACAGGTTATGTAGATTCATTATACGGAGCAGGGATGGGAATAAGAAAACCTGTTTTTGATCAGCTAAAAAATGGTGGGTTCACATTTATATTACCTGACAGAATGGGCAAGAATCTTTCTTCAGGAGGCGATATTGAATTGTGTTTGCTTGTTAAAAAAGCCGGCTATAAAATTTATTTCGACAGCTCGCTTTTATTTAAGCACTTTTTAAGTAGCGACCGTTTACAGTGGCCTTATTATTTACAACTTCGAAAATCTTTTGGGAAGGCTACTGCTTACCTGCATTTGTACGATGCAGTAAATTCAGGTAACCAGTTAATTTCTAAAAGAAACAGGGCACGACAATTTTTTTTATTTATAAAGTATTCATTTATAAATTTTAGATATAGCCTGTTCCCATCCTTATTTCAAAATGTTGCATGTGCAAATTTTGTACAGCAAAGAAGTATGCAGTTAACCTGCCTGCTGGAAAATAAAAAAATAACAGCAGCAGCCCGGCATATGGCAATACAGGTAAAGCAAAAGCAGTCGTTGCAATACGTCAATCCGGTGTAGCGATGCGTATTGCTTTGGTATCATATGAATTTCCACCCGATACTGGTAAAGGGGGCATTGGCACTTATGTAAAGCAATTGGCATTTGCATTGGCAGAGCGGGGTTGCGATGTGCATGTATTTGCAGGCAGTAGCCATCGGGCAAGCGATGAGCTTATAGATGGGTATTGGATACATTGGTTGCAATGCATTGATGGCAATGATTTCAGAGATGATGTAGTAAAAGCTTTTGCGGCACAGCATGCACTCGCACAATTTAACCTTATAGAAAGCGCAGAAATAAATGCCAATGCTTGGGAAATAAAAAAGGCTTTTCCACAAATACCGTTGGTGGTTCGGTTACATGCACCAAATTCCCTGGTGGAAAGCCTGAAAAAAATATATATTCCTTTTGCAGCTAAACTACGCTTTGTCCTGGGAGCTTTGCGTCGCATGAAATGGGATGCTGGTTACTGGCGCACCTACAAAAGGGAAACAGATACTGATTACCAATTTATACAATTGGCAAATGCAATTACAGCCCCATCAGATGCAATGAAAGATTGGGTAGTAAAGTATTGGCAAATACCAGTAGAAAAAATAAAAGTAATTCCCAATATTTTTATACCACCTTCAGACCTGTTGCAAATTCCAGTTTATGAAACACCCAGGTATAAAAGGATTATTTTTTTCGGAAGGTTAAACGTATTGAAGGGGCTGGTGAATGCAACAAGGGCCATGAAAAAAACTTTAAAGGAATATCCCGATTGGCAGTTTAGGGTTATTGGTGATGATGGTCCGGGTCCGCACATTAGCACAACTATGCGAAACTGGATGAAACAAAAACTGGCGCCTGTTATTAAACAGGTGGAGTTTTTAGAAGGGATGCATTACGAAGCCTTGCCTAATGCTATTGAACCTGCAGAGATAGTATTGTTGCCAAGTTTGTTTGAAAGTTTTTCCTATACATGCATTGAAGCCATGGCTGCAGGTAAAGCAGTTGTTGGCAGTAGCAACGGGGGGATGAAAGACCTTATACAGGATGGTAATACTGGCATATTAACAGATCCTGAAAATTACAATGATATATATGCCGGGATAAAAAAAATAATCGATAACAATGAATTGCGTTACAGGATGTCTTTAAATGCGAGAGAACATGTTTTGAGAACATTTAACCAAACTGCTGCCATCGATTTATTCATCGCCTTTTATAAGCAAATAAAAGAGCGTTTAAATTGAGTAAAATACAGGTTTATCATTTTCACAATGGTACAGCAGGTGGAGTACTTTCAGTGATCAGGAATTTATTGCGTTTCTCCAATAATCTACAAATAGAGAACCATATTATTTATACCATCAATAAAGAGAGTATACCTGCATATTTGCTAGAACCGATTGCAGGTGCAGTTACAGAACAGGTATTTTATTATTCACCCAAATGGAATTTTTATTTTACCTGTAAACAGTTGGCTAAATTATTACCGGGTAAGGGAGCTGTTATAGTGGCACATGATTGGCTTGAGCTGGGTATGGCAAGTCAGCTTGGCCTGCAAAACCGGGTGGTTAGCTTTCTTCACGGCGATTATGATTATTATTATCAACTGGCAAAACTCCATGCTGCGTCTATTGATAGTTTTATTACAATAGCAAATAATATTGCAGTAAAATTAAAAGCGTTGCTTCCTGCCAGGGAAAAGGATATTCATTATTTGCGTTTTCCTGTACCTTCCTTTAATTATCTAAAAAGATCAAAGAGCTCAAACAATATTATTTTTATAGGAAGGCTTACTGAAGCAAAAGGGTACCACCTGTTGCCTGCGATCGATAGTTTGCTTCAAAGCAAAAATATTTTTCTTAACTGGCATATTATTGGAGACGATAATGATAAGGCCGGGTTTGGAAAAAGCTGGAATAAAAATAGTTTGGTTCAGTTGTATGGTGCAATGGATAATGCAGCAGTGTTATCACTTCTTCAGAGTATGGATTTTTTCATCCTTCCTTCAATGGCTGAAGGCATGCCTGTTTCGTTAATTGAGTCTATGAAAGGAGGAGTAATTCCACTTGTAAATAACATTGAAGGTGGTATACAGGAATTGGTTATTGATAATGAAACAGGCTTTAGAATTAAAAATAATGACCCTGCTGATTATGTTGATCGTATTACAGCACTCATTCAAAATACAGATTTGTATAACGCAATAGCCAGTAACTCTATCAAAAAAGCAAATGCATTATTTGATCCTGGTGAAAACACTCACAAAATTGAGGTGGAAATTTGTAATGTCTTCTCTGTTCCTTTAAAAAGTAAAAGAGCAAAAAGGGTATACGGTTCCCGCCTTGATCAAAAATGGTTGCCCAATAAATTTACTAAATCTGTCAGAAATTTAAAATAGCATGACTGAAAGAACCCTTGTAAGTGTATTAATGACATCCTATAACAGGGAAAACTATATTGCTGAAGCTATTGAAAGTGTGTTGGCATCTTCCCATACCGATTTTGAATTAATCATATCAGATGATGCATCAACAGATACTACAGTCCAAATTGCCCGTCGTTATGCAGATAAAGATAACAGGATAAAAGTATTTGTAAATCCGGTAAATTCAGGGGATTACCCAAATAGAAATACCGCTGCATCTTATTCAAAAGGAAAGTACATAAAATATGTTGATTCAGATGATACCATTAGCCAGGATGGATTATATAAAATGGTATCAGCAATGGAAGCACATCCCGAAGCTGCTCTCGGCATATCGCAATTTGACTTTGAAGAGAATATTGTATACCCTCAATTGGTTAGTTCTGAACAGGCTTATATGGATCATTACTTTGGTCTAAAAATTTTAAGTTATGGCCCAATTGGTGCCATTATTAAAAGAGAAGTTTTTGTGGCCCTGAATGGATTTGCAAATGAACGTTACATAAGTGATACAGAAATGTGGCTGAAGCTCTCAGCTATTTATCCTGTTGTGAAGATTGAACCCGGTGTGGTAGAATGGAGACGGCATACTGACCAGGAATATCACTACGGGCATAATGATTATTCTTATTTGCGCTTATCTTACCCCGTTTTTATAGCATCTTTAAATAGCAAAAATTGCCCTTTAAAACCTGAGGATATTACTATCATAAAAAACCGGCTTCAATGGAAACATGCAAGAGATATTTTAATGCTGGCACTAAAAAAGGGGCATTTTAAAATAGCATATACTATTTTCAAAGAATCCGGCTTTAATTTATTCCAATTAACAAAAGGATTTTTACCATACAGTATGGTAAAGAAAAATTTTTATCATTCAGTTTAAATATCATGAATTTGTATAAATCTATTTCCGCTTTGCCAGGTTTATCAGCAATTGGAAAAGGTATAACAGCAGCAAAATCACGAAGCAAAAAAGAACTATGATGAAGTTTGCAATTATTGGCTGTGGAAAAGTAGCAGAAAGGCATGCAGAACATATATTCAACAAAGGGAAATTATTGGCCGTATGCGATGTGGTGAAAGAAAAAGCAGATACCCTTGCTGAAAAATATGCTGCGAATGCATATTACACATTGGAAGATTTGTTGCAACATGAAAGGGATACCGATGTTATTGCTGTTTGTTCACCAAACGGGTTACATGCTGAGCACTCTGTCAAGAGCCTCCAGGCGGGGTTTCATGTGCTGTGTGAAAAACCGATGGCTATTAGTGTAAAAGACTGTGGTGAAATGATACAAGCCGCAGAAAAATCTAACCGGCGTTTATTTTCAATTAAGCAAAACCGCTTTAATCCACCTGTTGCAGCTTTAAAAAAAATAGTGGAAGAGGGAAGACTGGGGAAAATAAATAGTTTTCAATTAAATTGTTTCTGGAGCAGAAAAACTGAATATTACAAGGATTCATGGCGGGGCACGATGGAACTTGACGGGGGTACACTTTTTACACAGTTCAGTCATTTTATAGATCTGCTTTACTGGATACTCGGTGATGTTGAAGAGGTACAGGCATATACCGGTAACTACTTGCTTAAGGATGTTATTGCATTTGAAGATACCGGCGTGGTAATAGTAAAATTAGTCAATGGCGCAATTGGTACAATCAATTATACTGTTAACAGTTTTCAAAAAAATATGGAAGGATCCCTGACAGTTTTTGGTGATAAAGGAACAGTAAAAATTGGCGGACAATATTTAAATGAACTGGAATATCAAAATATAGAGGGTTATAAAATTGAGCATTTACAAGCCGGCAA
The DNA here is from genome assembly GCA_043783135.1 of Ferruginibacter sp. Classification (GTDB taxonomy): domain Bacteria; phylum Bacteroidota; class Bacteroidia; order Chitinophagales; family Chitinophagaceae; genus Ferruginibacter. The sequence goes on from JAYVZR010000292.1 coordinate 7,666, forward strand.
TACACCTAACAATTATGGAAACTATGTTGGGTCAATGAGCAACCATGATAAAGTGTATGATAATGTAATTGATGTATTAAATAACAATGCATCAATTACAACAAGTGCTTTTGAAGGATTAAAAACTGTTGAGATAATCAGTAAGATATATAAGGCGGCAAACAAATGAACTCACTTTAATTACTGACTGCTCAAATAGTTAAAGTTCATCAGCCACAAAGGCTACACGGATAATATTTAGTATATGTACATGCCAGTTTCATTTGCCGGTAAATTTTTTAAATGGTATTTATTATGCCCGCAACATCCAGCCAAAATCAGGATAGAAAATTACCTGGGCAGGTTATTTTTTCGGGATGGTATTAGCATAAAAAACAGCGAAGGGATAGTATTTAAATTAGATGCAAATGACTGGATAACAAGAGTAATGATTGAAACCGGAAACTATGAAAAAGGATCTGTTGAATTAGCGAAACATCTTTTAAAAGGCGGTGGAATTTTTATTGATGTTGGGGCAAATTTTGGATTGTATAGTTGCCAGGTAAAATACTCGAATGAAAAAGTAAGGGTTTTTACTGTAGAACCTAACTACAAGGTTGTACCAAGGTTAGTGAATAATCTTGCTATCAATAAACTGATAGGTAATGTTACAGTAATTAATGCTGCTATCGGCGATACCTTCAGCCAGGTCTATTTACAGTTTCCTGTTCAAAATAATTTGGGTACCACTTTTGTATCAAATACCAATACCGGGGGTATTGCCGTTGTAAGCTGCCCTCTTGATTTTTTACTTCAATCAAACAATATCCGCCAGGTAGACTTACTTAAAATTGATATTGAAGGGAATGAATTTGCTGTGCTGAAAAATTTTCCTTTCGATAAAATAATTATTAAGAATATTATACTTGAATTCAATTTTCTTTCAGAAGTAAGTTTTGCTCAATTGCGATTTTTCTTTGACCAAAAAGGGTTTAATTTTTTTGCTGTTACCGGCAACCGGCTTGTAGATGATAAAAATGAAATTCCGGAAAATAATATCTGGATAGTAAATCGTCAGTATCAACAGGATTAATTTTGAATGTATAAATTAAACGGTAACAATTGAATACTTTTGAGCCTTTAGTAAGTGTAATAATGACATCTTATAACAGGGAAAAATATATTGCTGAAGCAATTGAAAGTGTATTGGCATCTACCTATAAAAATTTTGAATTAATAATTGTAGATGACTGCTCAATAGATGCTACATTTTCTATTGCAAAAAATTATGCGGCAAATGATGCAAGGATAAGGATTTATCAGAACGAAGAAAACCTGGGTGATTATCCCAATAGAAATAAAGCAGCTTCTTATGCTAAAGGCAAGTACCTGAAATATGTTGATTCTGATGATGCCTTGTATGATTTTGGGCTTGCGTATTGTGTTGATGCTATGGAAAGATTTAGTGAAGCAGACCTCGGAATGTATTATCTCTATGGAAGTGATGGAATAGGTAAAAATGAATGGGCATGTTGGCCAGGTGAAAAAATTATACACGAGCATTTTTTTAAACGGCAATATCTTTCCATTGGCCCAAGTGGCACTATAATCAGGCGGGAAAAATTTGTAAATGCCGGAGGGTTCGACACAAGATTTGGAGTTGCATCAGATATGTATTTCAATATTTGTTTTGCGTCGGCTTCTCCTATTGTTCTCTTACCAAAATTGTTTGTTCACTACCGTATCCACGACCAGCAGGAAAATAAAAACCAGGAAGGGTATTTAAAATATGGGTATTTATATTTTAAGGAATTGCTTGAAAAAGTTGAGTTGCCCCTATCTGCAAAAGAAAAAAAATATTTGTTTCGGAAAATGCAGAAAAGGCATTCGGTAAACTTAACTAAATATTGGTGGAGCACTAAAGATAGTAGTTCTGTGAAACGGGTAATGAAAGGAACTGAGTTTTCCTTTTATAATTATCTATTTGGGTTTTTTAAATAACCGGCAACAATTCGGTAAATAGAGTGGATGAATATACTAATCCCCACATATAGCTTTTATCCTTACAATTTTGGAGGTTCAGAAGTATATGTTGCCGGCCTTGCAAATTTTTTGCAATTGAAGGGTCACAACGTTACAGTAATAGCAGGCATGCCTCCACAGGCTTTTACTGACTACTCCATTTTTTATGAGGATGGAGAAATACAAACTGTTAAGTATACAATTGATAATATAGCTGTAATTGGAGTAATTAATAAAAATGTAAGTACTGAAGAAATTTATACAAAATACAGGGATCAATGGATACAAAGCTGGATAAATCTTTTAAATGAGCTACCCCAACAATCATGGGATATTATGCATTTTCAAGCATTTACTTCGGCTATTGGCTTTGGAATATTAAAAGCGGTTCAGCAAAAGTGTGCAGGGGTTAAAGTAGTTGCTTCTTACCATTTGCCTTTATCCTGTATAAAAAATACACTGTTGTATGGCGATACACTTACAGATTGTACCATTGAACCATCTGCAAAGGAATGTACTGCCTGTTTTATAAATAGTTCCTGGAAAATTCCATTATCCTTATCAAAAATTTATGCCAGGTATATTCCTTGGGTAACGGCGCAATCTGCCCCGATGGCCTTACGATTTAAATTTTTAGTTGGCCAATCAATTATAGCGTTTAAAAAGTTTGATGAATCCATTCAAGAGTGGCATGTATTTTCAAATCAAATACGACAAATACTTTTGTTGAATAAGGTTTTGCCACATAAAATTATTGTTCTAAAGCATGGAGTAAACGATAGTTTTCTTAATAATAAATCCATAATTACTACCGAGGATAAGAGATTTGATAGCCCGGTAACTGTTTTTTTATTTGTTGGCCGGCTTGAAAAAGCGAAAGGCTTCCATACACTGTTAAAAGTATGGATTAAACTGGTTGAATCACCCTTAAAGCGTTTGGAAATAATTGGTGAAATGCCAGTTGTTGGCGATGCCTTAAATAGCTTAATAAAAACGGCGCTTAAAAGAAAGGATATTGTTTGGCATGGCAGAAAAAATCAAAATGAAATTGCTTCAATAATGCAACAGTCACATTGTACCCTTATCCCATCAGAATGTGTGGAGATTGGCCCGCTGGTTTTTTATGAGGCAATAAGCTGTGGCTGTAATGTAATAGCGTCAGATATTGGAGGCTGTAAGGAGTTGGCTGATGTTTATCCCAGGAAATCTTCATTATTCAGGGCAGGTAATACCCAAAGCCTTACTAAAAGCATCCTGAATTTTAAATTTTCAAATGTTGCTTATAAAGCAATTTCACAAAATGAAAATTATAATAAAGTAATGCAGCAGTACAACAGTTTACTAACAGCAAAGAGTATGGTTTTATAGTGCACATTTTGGAATTTTAAGTATAAACAATATTGCTAGAATAACAAATATTTTTGGAAACAACTCACAGACTTAATGAATGTAATGGTATTAGCCAGCTTGTAACACTAAATGGGAATATTTTGCAAAGAATTGCAAAAGCTTGATGGCTCTTTATTCTATCGTCATATGACAATGCAATTGAATTGGGTATTTTTAATTAATTAAATGAAGAGTTTTGCGAAAAACCAGCTTTTTAAATTAAATAATTTTTTTTGAAGATATTATTTCTCACGACAAATAGCCTTGCAACCAACCCACGGTTATATAAAGAAATTCTTTTAGCAAAGCAATCAGGGTTTCTACCCAAAGTAATTTGCTTTGAATTTAATAACTGGAGTAAAGAAATAAATGAAGCGCTTATAACAAAGTTAAATGGTGTAGAAGTGATTTCAATTCCGGCTGGGAGAAGCCCTTATTTTATATGGTTCAGGTCTGTTGTTACCGAAACAGTTTTTCGTATAATGGGAAAGTTTATTTCCTTGCCTCTTCCGGCTTTATCACAGGCAGTTTCCCGCAGGAGCAATCTTATAATAGAAACACTCGATAAGGTTTCAAAAGCCGATTGGGTAATTGGGCATAACCCGGGAGCTATTTGGCCTGCATTAAGCGCCGCTAAAAAATTTAACTGCAAAGTTGGTTTTGATGTAGAAGATTATCATGCGGGTGAAGGGCATAATAAATATATA
>JAYVZR010000293.1:0-4438 GCA_043783135.1 Ferruginibacter sp.
CGTAAGAGAAATTTTCTGCTTTGGGCCTTCTGCTACATACTTAAAAACAGTTACTTCAGCAGAATTAACAATTATTGAGTCTACAGTCAGTTGTTTTTGAAAAATAAAAGTAAAAGCAAAAGAATGTAGTTTTAGAGTTATGTCTTTGGCATTAATATGATATCCCGTTTTTTGATCTGTACTGTCTTTTGTTATAAGATCAGGTTGAATAAAAACCATTCTATGATCGAAAAAACTATAATCTACTTTTCTAATGGTTAATGCAAGTTTACCCTTAGACTGTTCGTCAACAAGTTTGGTTAATAAAGTAGATGCATGTTGTATAGCCCAAAAATATACCCCAATAATAACCAGGACAACCAGGGTAATTATAGAGCCTATAATTAAAAATATTTTTTTCTTCAAACTCATTTATATACAGTAATAGCGTCTAAAATTCGTTGGTCCATCTTAGTTTAACCAAATTTAAACCGTAAAATTGGTACTCATTAAAGCCCTAAAATAAAAGCTGGTAACCTTTGTTAGTTTGCATGGGTTTTAGCAAGGTTTATATAACCTATTGCTACGGAGGTAGTTTATAACGTATAAAATAATAATTTATTACATTAACCGGTAAGCATAAGCTTATAAAAATCAGTGTGTTGTTTAGTAACAATAAATTATACCTGCACATTACAACAATAACCATTGTGTGAATTACCTTTACCACTCCTCAATTAAAACATGTATGAAAAGTATTTTTTATTGCCTTTTATTTACTATACAATTTGCTACCGCACAAAAACTAAAAAAAGCAGATAAAACTGCTGTAACCAATTTACAAACAAATATCAGTTACCTGGCGGATGATAAACTGGAAGGAAGAAGAACAGGAACCAATGGAGAAAAACTGGCATATGAATATATTAGCAATGAATTTTTAAAAGCAGGCTTAGCTGCACATGGCGATAAAGGAACTTTTTTACAGGAGTTTGAGGTAAATGATGGAAAAATGATTGCCAAAGGTTCCTTCCTTATTGTAAATGGCAACGATCTTGTTATTGACAAAGACTACTTTCCACTATCGTTTTGTAAAAACAGTTCTTTAACAACAACTGCATCAATCGCTTTACAGGAAAATGGCACACCCTGGTTTTATGATATAAAAGATTTACTGGAAGCTAATAAAAACAATCCGCATTTTGATCTTACCGATGCTATTAAGCTGAAAGCTACTGCCGCTGCAAAAAAAACTGCCATTGCATTTTTTATCTATAATAGCTCGACTATTAAAGATGAGCTGCAATTTGATCCAAAAGCAAAATCAGAATTATCAGCCATTCCAGTTGTTTACATTACCAGGGCAGGCAAGGAAACCTATTTTAAAGACGAAACAGCTACACTGGATATTCAGCTAAAAATAGAGATAGTTGATAAAAAGAGATATGGCCATAACGTAATTGGTTTTATTGATAACAGCGCTGCCAGTACCATTATTATTGGTGCGCATTACGACCATCTTGGGTATGGAGAAGACCATAATTCTTTATATACCGGCAGTACGCCACAAATACACAATGGCGCTGATGATAATGCCAGTGGAACTGCAGCAGTGATAGAATTAGGTAAATTGCTGAAAACATCCAAATATAAAAATAACAACTACCTGTTTATTTGTTTTTCGGGAGAAGAGTTGGGTTTATTTGGCTCAAAATATTTTACTGAGCATCCCACTGTTGATATGGCTACCGTAAACTATATGATTAACATGGATATGGTGGGACGGCTAAATGACAGTACGCATGGGTTGAATATTGGCGGGTACGGCACATCGCCTGCCTGGGGCGAAACGATGTCAGCCAATGATAAATTTTTTAAAATTAAATTTGACAGCAGCGGTACCGGGCCAAGTGATCATACTTCCTTTTACAGAAAAAATATACCGGTATTATTTTTCTTTACGGGCGTACATAGCGATTACCACAAACCAAGCGATGATGCTGACAAAATAAATTATACAGGCGAGTGGATGGTGTTAAAATATATTTATAAACTGATAGAAGATACCAATAAAAAAGGGAAACTTACATTTACAAAAACAAGGGAAGCTATAAGCAGTGGTAAAAGCAGTTTTAAAGTAACGCTTGGCATAATGCCCGACTATACTTTTAGCGGCATTGGTGTAAGGGCGGATGGTATCAGCGATGGAAAGATTGCTCAAAAAGCAGGAATAAAAGCTGGTGATGTTATTGTGCAGTTAGGCGACTATAAATTTACCGATGTGCAAACTTATATGGAAACATTGAGTAAATTTAATAAAGGCGATGCCACTAAAGTAAAAGTGAAAAGAGGCAGTGAGGAACTGGTATTTAATATTGTTTTTTAATGCAAATATGTAATCAAGAGCTAATTAAAAAAATTATAATCCTCAGGGATAGGGCATGAAACTTAAAATTGATAATGAAACATTGGCCAGGGAGTTTTTTGAAGACTCCATACTGCTGGGCATTGTGGCACCTGTTAAAGATTACCAGCTATGCTGGCAATTAAACCAGGTATTGGGTTTCGATTTCAGGATCAACAATGATTTTGAAATTCAACTAAAAAAGAAAGAAAGGAAATATTTTTTTTCTATTTATGAATACCCGGTACCTTCTACCTGCTTAACCCATTATTTATATAATAACCAGTTTGATGGCGAATATTTATTACCCGAGTTTAAGCACCTTGATTATTTATGGCTAATGAAAGGCGAATATGTAAATGAAGGCGAATTAAAAACGTTAATACATTCCATTAAAACTTTGCCGGGCGTGCAACTTGTAAATGAAATGACCAATGAAAAAATAAAACATAAGCAACATCTTATATTTTAATGGATAATTGATAATTAAATAATTGATAATGCAGGCCAAAATGGCAAACCCATTATCAATCATCAACTAAAAATTATCCAGAATAATTATCTACTAAACAATTATCAATTAATATTATGTGGGAAGAAACGAATAATACACTGTATAAAAAATTTGAATTTAAAAATTTTTCAGAAGCTTTTGGCTTTATGACAAGAGTGGCAATGGCTGCAGAAAAAATGGATCATCATCCATTATGGACAAATGTGTACAACAAAGTAGAAATATGGCTTAATACGCATAGTGCCGGTGATATCATTACAGAGAAAGACCGAAAACTTTCAGCTAAAATTGATGCATTGGTTTAATTATTTACCATCACTATTTTTTGCTTTTGTTTTACCATTGAGCCGATGGGTGTTGTAAACTTTTCTAAGCCATATTTTTGTAAAATAGCTTTAACTTCTGCTGCTGCTTTTGCATCAACAGCAATTAGTAGTCCTCCACTGGTTTGCGGATCGGCCAAAATTGCTTTTTGGTATTCTGTAATAATTGCTATTTTATCTCCATAGCTGTCCCAGTTTCTTTGAGTGCCGCCTGGTACACATTTTTGATCAATATAATTTACAAGATCACCGGTTATTAATTGCACTTTGTCAAAATTTAAAATTGCGCTTAAGCCACTCCCTTCGGCCATTTCAACCAAATGGCCCAATAACCCAAAGCCGGTAACATCAGTCATTGCAGTAACTCCTTTTACTTTTCCCAATGCTTCACCAACCCTATTTAATTGCATCATTTGTTTTGCAGCAAGCCCCGTATCTGCTTCTTTCAGCATACCTTTTTTTTCTGCAGTGGTTAATATCCCCACCCCTAATGGTTTCGTTAAAAACAAAATACCGCCTTCTTTGGCAAGGTTATTTTGCTTTATATTTTCTAAGGGTACAAGGCCATTTACTGCAAGCCCAAAAATTGGTTCCGGGCTGTCTATACTATGCCCGCCAGCCAGTGGTATGCCTGCTTCCTTGCAAATACTTCTGCTGCCTTCAATTACTTTTTGCGCAATTGCCGGGGGCAAAATATTTATTGGCCAGCCCAAAATGGCAATAGCCAGAACCGGCTTACCACCCATAGCATATACATCGCTGATAGCATTGGCAGAAGCAATGCGCCCAAACTCGTAGGGATCATCAACAATGGGCATAAAAAAATCTGTAGTAGCAATAAGTGCTGTGCCATTACCAAGATCATATACAGCTGCATCATCTTTACTATGATTACCAACAATCAGTTTATCATTATCGGGAATGGCGAGATTACTGGACAAAATTTCATCCAATATCTTAGGCGCAATCTTGCATCCACAACCAGCTCCATGCGAGTATTGAGTAAGTTTATATATTTCCTTTCCACCTTCGCTTTTAGATAAATCTTCTCTTTCTTTTGACATTGAACCTATATTTGTCATTATTGGAAATATCCTTACTGTTTCTTTTTTCTCGTCAAAATAATGGCAGCATTCGATGTTAAATCTGCACTAAAGCGAACATCATACACCGATTCTCCATCATGTACTACCAATAAACCGGTATTGGGTGGTATGC